>CAZYSW010000055.1:0-18037 GCA_964650105.1 uncultured Nannocystaceae bacterium | reverse complement strand
GGGGGCGAAGGGCATGCGGGGGCGAAGGGCATGCGGGGGCGAAGGGCATGCGGGGGCGAAGGGCATGCGGGGCGGTCATGTTTTGCGCAACGGTTGGGGGGCGTTGGTCGATATGGAGGGAGTGACACCTCCACGCGAGATCCTGGAGAACCAGCCGTGGTTCGTGACCTTCAGGGCCGTGAACCGGAGCTTCCGGTTCGTTCCAACCAAGGCCGTCTGTGAGATCATCTGGTACTGCCTGGCGGTGGTGTGCGAGCGGTTTGCTGGCCAGATCGCCTTGCACGAGTTCCTGTGGATGTCCAATCACGCCCACCTGGCGCTCACGGACATCACGGGCTGCCTTCCGGATTTCATGCGGGACCTCAACAGCCTCATCTCCCGGGCGCTCAACGGACTGCGAGGTACCACCGGAACGAACATCGAGAAGGGGTACAACGCGGTCGCGGTCAACGATGGGCAAAAGCTCCTCGAGCACTGCGTGTACACGCTCGCCAACCCGTGCGCCGCCAACCTGGTGGACCGGAGCCGGCACTGGAAAGGCGTCTCGTCGCTGAGGCTCGAGTATGACCGTCCGGTGACGATCGAGCGGCCATCCCGAAGCCTCTGGGCCGACGAGGCGGATCGCGGCGGGCGCAATCGGTCGCGCGACACCAAGCGAGCTCGGCACGCGGGCCGGAGCAAGCTTCCCAAGAAGGCGACGCTCGTTCTGACCCGACCAGAGATCGGTGTGGGTGCTGGCGTGGACGTGCGCACCACGATTCGTGAGCGCCTGGCCGAGCGTGAGAACGAGCTCATCGCCGCGCGCAAAGCTTCGGGCACGCGCGTTCTGGGCTGGAGGAACGTGATCCGGCAGCACTTCGCGGACATGCCGCGTAGAGCGGAGGAGCGCTTCGGAAGCGTGCCCACCGTCTCGGCCTCGAGCAAGTGGGCGCGCGCCGAGGCGCTGAAGCGCCGCGCGTGCTTTCTCGCGGGGTACTACACGGCACTCGAGCGGTTCATGGAGGGTGTGCGGGACGTGGTGTTCCCGCTGGGCACGTGGCTGATGAAGCGGCGCTTCGGCGTCACGTGTTGCCCCTTACCCGCGACATGACGTCGCCCTCGAGGGGCCTTCGCTGCAGGCGGGCATCGACCCGTCCGCTCGTGCTGGTTTAGACCCGAATTCGGGCAGCTCGATGCCTGCGAAGGTGTCCCCTACGGACAGGAGCATCGCCGCTCGACTACGATGCTCGCCACGATGCTCGCCGCTCCGCAACACTTTCGGCGACACGCCTTTCGGGAAGTGGCCGACGCCCATGCTGCGGCGTTGATCGGCAGCACCTTTCCGAACCGCCCGGCGAGCCGTGACCGCCGACGGTCGCGTGGCCTAGCGTGCGCCGGGCAGTGGCGCGAAGGTCTCGTCGTCGCCGGGGATCGAGGGGAACCTCCGCTCGCGCCAGGCCTGCTTGGCGCGCTCGAGGCGATCGCGATCGCTGGAGACGAAGTTCCACCAGATGAATTGGTCGCCGTCGAGCGGCGCGCCGCCCAGGAGCATCAGCCGTGCGTCCTCGATCGCTCGCACGCCGACCCGGAAGCCGCGCGTGAGCACCAGCATGTCGCCCTTCGGGTAGCGCCGTCCGTCGATCTCCACGCTGCCCTCCACGACGTGGACGGCCCGCTCCTCGTACCCCTCGGGGATCGTGAGCTTGCCCTCGGCGGGTACCTGGGCGTCCACGTAGAACATCGGGGCGAACGTGCGGACCGGAGAGGTGTGCCCCGCGTAAGAGCCCGCGATCACGCGGAGCTGGACGTCACCGTCCTCGAAAGCCGGCAGCGTCTCGCGACCGTGGTGCTCGAACGACGGCTCCACCTCCTCGCGCTCCCTGGGCAATGCGACCCACGCCTGGATCCCGTGGAGCGGCCCGCCGCTTCGTCGCCGCTGGGGCCCGGTGCGTTCGGAGTGCACGACGCCGCGCCCGGCCACCATCCAGTTGACGTCACCGGGGGTGATGGTTTGCTCGACGCCCAGGCTGTCGCGGTGCACGATCTCCCCCTCGAACAGATAGGTGATCGTGGCCAGGCCGATGTGCGGGTGCGGAAGGATGTCGATCCCTTGCCCGGGCGGCAGCTCCGCCGGACCCATCTCGTCGAAGAACACGAACGGCCCCACGCGGCGCCGTGTCCTGGCGGGCAGCACTCGCCGAACGCCGAACCCGCCGATGTCGCGGTTGCGGGGCTCGATCACGGTCACGATCACCGGCGACTCGGTCTCGGTCGGACACTCGGGATCTTCGGTGGGATGCCAGCTCATCGGGGGGGCTCCTGCACGCCGATGGGCGGCGCTCGAATCCAGTCTAGCAAGGCTTCGGGGCGGCTCAGTGGGTTCGAGCGTGATCCCCCGTGAACACCTGGACGCGCTCGGTTTCGGGGAGCCTGCGAAGCGCGAGCACCTCTTTTGCGTCGCAGGCGGCGGCGAGCACCGACGAGGCGGACGTGACGATCCATTGCACGTTGACCAGGCAGGAGCGCAGTACCGTGGGGAGCTGCTCTTGCGTCGCCTCGTCCTGGTGGAGGTCGAGCTCGTCGATGAGGACCACGCCTTCGGCCGTGCGGGGATCCTTGCCCGGATAGGCGGCCCACAGGGCGCGAATGGGCAGGGCCGCGAACGCCACCAGGTGGCGCACGCGGTGCGGCAGGTGCTCGAAGGGCAGCACCCGGCTTCCGCTCGAAAACAGCGGCTCGAACGACGCCGCATCCAGCCCCAGGTAGCGAAAGCCGGCGAGCTGCACCAGCGCGTCGACCACCTCCTGCATCGCGTTGCCCACGATGCGCGTGTCGATCGACCCCGTGCGCTCGCGCGACCGATTGCGCTCGCGCTGGGTCTGTGGCGCGAGGGCCGAGGCGATCGCGGCGTAGCACAGCGCCTGTTTGATCTCGCGCGTCAGATCGCCGCGCGACCCGTCGTCGAGGGGCAAGACCGCGCGCGCGTCCCAGCTCGCCACCGTGCGCAACGGGGCGTGCAAGGCCATCGGCTGGCGCGAGTACCAGCGGGTGGCCGGCACGGTCACGAACACGAAGCCCCCCTCGCGGGCTCGCTTGTCGAACAGCGCCTGCTCGCGCACCCGCAGCGCTGCGGCGTCGCCCTCCTCGTCGAGCTTGACGTTGGGCGTGACCACGCGAAGCGGATGCGGCCGCTCGGGATCGTCGACGCCCAGCCACCACTCGCAGGCCGCGAAGGGACGGGAAGGGGCCGTGGCCGACCCCATCACCACCGCGTTCCCGGGTCGCGTGCACGCCAGGACCTGCAGCACCGTGGTCTTGCCCACGCCGGCGGTGCCGTGCAGCATCGTGAACCGCCGCGGCACGCCCTCCTCGTCGAGGAAGGGCAGGTCGATGTCGCCGAACGGCGCGACACCCCAAAGCCTCGCTCGCGCCAGGTACATCGGGCGGTACAGTGTAACGGGAAGTCTTGTGTGCGAGCGATCTCGCGACGCACGCAAAGCGGGACGCACGCCGTCGGTGTTGCCCGACGTCGGGTGGCGTCGTGGCTCGGTGTTCACGAGTTGCGATGGTTGCATCAGGGATGCCATGCTCTGCACGGACATGAGCGGGTCGTCGGACACGCCACCGCGTTCGGTGGGATGGAGCCACCTGACACCCGAAGACGACGCGCCGTCGTCGGACGGTCGGCCGTCGGTGCCACCCGCCCATACACCGCAGCCTCCGGGCGATCCGGCGACTGGCTGGGCGACGCCATCGGTCTCGCCCGGCGACGGCGGAACGATGGGGCCGCCCGGTGGCTCGAACGCCCAGGTCTCCGCCGGCACCGGCACCGGTCCCGGCCACGCCATCGGTTCACCGCCCCCGAATGCGGCGCACCAGGGGTATGCTCGACCGGTCGCCGGAGGTGTCATGCAACCCCACGCTGGTCAACCACCTCAACAACTCCAGCCGCGCGCCCAACCGCCCGCGGGCTCGCTGTCGCAGCCGGGACGCGAGGAGATCCTCTTCGAGGGGCGGGCGCGGCACAGCGTGTCGCTCGGCGGGTACCTCAAGTGGTTCTTCGCCTCGGTGGCCGGCGGCACCCTGGCGTACTTTTTGGGGCAGGTGGAGTTCTTCTCCACCTGGCCGCTGTGGATCCTCGGGCTGGTCGGCGTCCCCGGCATGCTGTGGACGTGGCTGCGGCACATCACCACCCACTACAAGATCAGCCTGCGGCGCGTCGAGTACGAGCGGGGCGTGCTCTCCAAGACGGTCGAGAGCCTCGAGCTGTGGCGCGTCCTCGACGTTCGCTACCAGCAGAGCCTCATCGACCGGATCCTCGGCGACGGCAAGGTGACGCTCATCGGGACCGATCAGACCGACCCCGAGCTCGTGCTTCACGGGCTGCCCAACCACCGGCAGCTCTTCGAGCGCCTGCGCGACGCGGTGCAGGTCGCTCGCCACACCAACCGCCCCATGGAGCTGGTCGGGCAAGACGGCGCCATGGAGCAGGTCGGCGGCTACTGATGAGCAGCCCGAGACGGCGGAGCCCGGCGGCGCGCCCCTGCGGGCTCGCGACGCGGACCGATCGAGGCGGTCAGGCGCGGGGCGCCCCGAGCTCGGCCGCGATGGCGTCCGCCGCGGCCGCGGGGTCTTCGGCCTGCAGGATCGGCCGCCCTACCACCAGGTGCGTGGCCCCTTCGGCCACGGCCCGGGCGGGGGTCATCACGCGCTTCTGATCGGCCAGGTCGGCACCGGCCGGACGGATCCCCGGCACCACGCGAAACAGCTTGGGGGCGACCGAGCGCACGCGCTGCAGCTCGTTGCCGCTGCACACCACCCCGGCGCAACCGGCTTCGCGCGCGCACACGGCCCGCATCTCCACCAGCTCCGCGGGCGTACGCGTGTGCCCGACTTCTCGGCACGCGTGGTCGTCCTGGCTGGTGAGCACGGTGACGGCGAGGATGCCGAGCGCATCACCGGCCTCCTCCACGCAGGCCGCGAGGTGAGCGGTGCCGCTGCCGGCGTGCACGGTGACGAAGCGAACGTCGAGCGATCGCGCGGCTCGGATCGCACCGCGCATGGTGTTGGGGATGTCGTGCAGCTTGAGGTCGAGGAAGATCTCGACGTCCGGCACCAGCTCGCGAAGCTTGCGGACCACCGAGGGGCCTTCGGCCACGAACAGCTCGAGGCCGATCTTGAACATGTCGACGTGCCCCGCCAGTCGCTGCGCGGCAGCGAGAGCGGCGTCGGCCGTCGGAAGATCGAGGGCTACGATCAGCCGAGCAGGCCGGCTGCCACCCGCCGCAGCGGTCATGGCTGCGTTGTAGCTCGCTCGGTGGCACGGCGGCAACCCACGGCGCACCCCAGGACGTCACGCCCTCGGGGTCGACCGGGCCCGATCCGTGGCGGCGGGCACGAGCACCCCTTGGGGTCCGACCGCGCGCCGGCAGACCCAGCCTCGCCCCAGCGCCCGTTCCCTGGCCCGATGGTGCCGGGTCGACGTGCCGGGTCGACGTTCGAGAGGGTGTTCGACGTCGAGTGCGGCGGGGCTGCGGCGTACGAGGAGGCTCACGTGCGCCGGCGTTCGAACCGCGCTTGCCCATCGAACGCGGCGGCGTGCCGCGGTGGCCACGGGTGGGCGCGTGGGATAGACCTGCCGCCGTGAGCGATCCCGACAGCTCGGCGCGCGAGTCCACCGAGCCGCGACAGGCCATGTTCGAGCTGCTCGAAGACGCCGTGGCGCAGGGGGTCTTTCCGGGGTGCGTCGCGATGGTGTGGAGAAACGGTGCGCTCTCGTACGACGAGGCCCACGGCACGCTGGGCACCCATCCGTGCGTGCCGGGGTACGAAAAGTCGGTCACCCGCGACACGGTGTACGACCTCGCGTCGCTCACCAAGGTGTTGTGCACCACCACGCTCGCGGCGCTGGCGATCTCGCAGGGCGAGTTGCGGCTCGACGACCCCGTCCCCGCCGCGTGGGCCCGCGGTTGTCCGGGCGCGACGCTCGGCGATCTCCTCGAGCACTGCTCTGGCCTGCCCGCGCACGTCGAGTACTTCCGCCACGTTCGGCCCTTCGACGCCGCCGCGGTGCTGGAGGCGGTGGCGAACACGGACCCCGCGTACCCGCTGCGATCGAAGGCGGTCTACAGCGACCTTGGCTTCATCGTGCTCGGCGCCTGGCTCGAGCGGGTGTTCGATGCCGAGCTCGATCGAGCGTTCGCCGATCGCGTGGCCTATCCCCTCGGCCTCGAGCGGCCCCCGCGAATGCAGCTCGGCTTTCGCCGCCTGAGCGACGACGCGTTCTCGAGACCGAGCATCACGGGACGCATCGCCCCCACCGAGGTCTACGATCGCTCGCTCGTCGAGGAGGTGCCGTCGCACCTGCCGATCCGCGAGCACGTGCCTTACGCCCGCGGTGAGGTGCACGACGACAATGCGTACGTGATGGGCGGCGTGGCCGGTCACGCCGGTCTGTTCGGCACTGCCGCGGCGGTGCTGGAGGTCGCACGCGCCTGGACCGAGCCGAGCCTGCCCGGCTTGCGGGAGGACGTCCGCGATCGCTTCTGGCGACCCAGCACGGTCCCCGGATCCACCCGTCGCCTGGGGTGGGACGGTCCGTCCCCCGATGGAACCGGCGTCACCGGTCGTGCCTTCTCGCTTCAGGCCGTCGGCCACACCGGCTACACCGGCACCAGCCTCTACATCGATCCGCACGCCGAGGGCGGCCCGCTCATCGCGGTCCTCTTGTCCAACCGCGTCCACCCCACGCGCACCAACGAGGCCATCAAGCCCCTGCGCCGACGCTTTCACGCCCTCGCCACCGCCCTGTGAGCCGCCGGTCGAGACGGCGCGCGTCGATCACAGCCCGGCGTGGAGGACCACTTCGCCGTAGTCGTCGGCGAAGGCCTCGTTGAAGTTCTCGAACAGGGTGGGGAAGCTCTGCGCGAACTCGGCGGGCGCGAGCCGATCGGCGAGCAGAGAGCCCCCCGCCAGGGCCACCGTGAAGCGGAGATCGCCGCGTTGCGAGTAGACGGTGACCTCGTGATCGCGGGTGGTCAGCGTCATGAGCACGCGCGCTTCGGTGGGCGCCTCGGCGGGCACGGTCCGGGGCCGGGCGATCGCGTCGGATTGGCAGCGCTCGCCGCCGTCGCGAGCGCGCGTGGGGGTGCACGCCACGAGGGTCCCCAGAGCGAAACCGAACAGCACGCCGCGACCGACCATCGGCCGCGATTGTCCCCGATCGAGGGCGCGATCGCCAGCAGGGGCGCCCCGCGAGCGATGAACCGCGTGCGGCCGCCGAGCGTTCGTCGGCGCTGGGCATGCGTCGAGTGCCCCCCGTGGCCGCGAGCGCACCGCGACCGTCGGGGTCCTCCTGATAGAGTGTGCGCGCCTTCACCCGGGCGTTGGCCCGCGGTCCGACCCTTTCCCGAACGAGCGCGAGACCCATGAGGCTTCGAATCGTACTTCCGGCGCTGACCGCACTCTTGTTGGGCGCGTGCGCGCACCGCTCTCCGCTGCCGACCACCGACGGTCCCCTCGAGCTGCGGCGCGTCGTCTTGTACCGCAACGGCATCGGCTACTTCGAGCGACACGGCCAGCTCGACGACGACGTCTTGCGCCTGAAGGTGCGCCGCGATCAGGTGGACGACCTGCTCAAGAGCTTGACGGTGATCGATCGCAAGAGCGGTCAAGCGGTGAGCGTGTCGATGCCGTTGGATCCCCAAAGCTGGGTGCATGCGTCGATGGCCCTCACGCCCGGGGAGGGCAACCTCGCGCAGGTCCTCGACCAGATGCGTGGCACGGCGGTGTCGTTGCACACCACCACCGGCCGCGTGCGCGGGCGCTTGGTGATGGTGGAGCAGATCGTCAACGAGCCCGATCCGAACGATCGCGTCGGTGCCCGGGGCCTTCCCGGCATCCAGATGGAGCCGCAGATCGACCACAAGGTGACCCTCGTGGCCGGCGACCAGCTCCGTGTGGTGCGGCTGTCGGACGTGAACGCGGTCACGCTGCACGACGGTGACCTGGCGCTCCAGCTCCATCGCCGCCTCGACGCGAGCGCCGGGGAGGGGATGTTTCAGCAGGTCGAGGTCGACATTCGCCTGGCCGGGTCCAAGAGCCACGATCTGGTGGTGAGCTACGTCGTCTCCGCGCCGATGTGGAAGCCGACCTACCGCGTCGTCCTGCCCGAGGACGGCCGCGGCGAGGCCCTGCTGCAGGGGTGGGCCGTGGTGGACAACACCACCGGCGAGGACTGGAACGGCGTCTCGATGGCGCTCACCTCGGGCGAGCCGATCGCCTTCGAGTACGACCTGCACACGCCGCGAACGGTGCCCCGCACCGATCTCACCGAGGCCGGCGTCCGGCGACGGGCCCGGGTGGCCATGGGCGAGACGACGTACGGAGAGCTCGACGAGGACGCCGAGGAAGAACGGCCCATGATGGAGGCGGAGCTCGACGATGGCGCGTTCGCGCAGGAGGCCGACAAGGCCGCCGAGTCGAAGAAGAAGGCGAGGGTGGTGTCCACGCTCGACGGTCGTCCGGCGCCGTCGGGCGCGGCGGGTCGCGCCGCGGACGCGTCGATGCCGGCGTCCGAGCCGGCGCCCGCGCCCGCCCCCGACGCGCCCGGGATCGACTACGAGTCGCTGCGGCGAAGCACCCTCGCCAGCGCCCGGTCCAAGCAGGTCAGCGGGATGACGCGCTTCGATCTGACGCAACCGGTGACCGTGCCCAACGGCAGCTCGACGATGGTGGCGATCCTCAATCAACCGGTGGCCGCCGAGGAGACGTTCCTGTACCGCCCCGGAGGGGCCGGAATCGGGTACGAGGCCAACCCCTACCGCGTGGTGCGGTTCAAGAACTCGACCTCCTTCGTGCTCGAGCCGGGCCCGATCAGCATCTACGCCGGCGGGAGCTTCGTGGGGGAGGGGCTGTCGGAGGCGGTCGGCGCCGACACCAGTGCCACGATCCCCTTCGCGGTCGAGCCGTCCATCTTGGTGACCTCGCAAAGCCGGCACAAGGGCGACGAGATGCAGATCGTTCGGATCGTCCGCGGGGTGGTCGAGGTCGAGAGCTTCAACCGGATCGAGACCACCTGGCACGTCAAGGGGCGCAGCAAGGAGGGCTTCCGCGTGCTGGTGCGACACGCCAAGGCCGGAGGTGACTACGCGCTGGAAGAATCGCCCGAGGGCACCGAGATCCTGCCCGACGCCTACCTGGTCCCCGTCGCCGTCGGCCAGGGCAAGACCGAAGGCCGCGCGACCGTGGTCGAGCAGACGCCGTCGCGGCTGACCTTGACCATCTGGGACAGCCGAATGCCGGCCTTGCTCGACAAGCTGGTCGCCAGCGCCGACGTGACGCCCCAGATGCGCAAGAAGCTGGAGCCGGTGGTCGCGTTGCGCCGTGAGATCGGTCGCATCGACACCGAGATCGAGGGGCTCCAACGCCAGCAAACCGAGCTCGACCGACGCGCCCACGAGACGCGCCAGAGCCTGGAGGCGATCAAGAAGGACGCGGCGGCGGCCGAGCTGCGCCGCAAGCTCGGCAAGCGGCTCGAGGAGTTCACGAGCGAGGCCGACAAGCTCGGCCGCCGCATCGTCGAGCTGCAAAGCGAGCGACTCGACAAGAAGATCCAGCTCGAAGACCTGCTGCAAGACCTCGACCTTCGTGCCACCTCCACCAAGCGTCCCGGCGAGAAGACGTGAGGCGCCGCTCGTCTCGTGCGAACGCGCACGTCGTCGTCGCCCGACGCGCTTCGAGCCCCTGGGCGTGCGGCTCTCGACGCCGGGCTGGGAACCTGCGACGCTCGGCGAGAACCTGGGGGAATATCGATGGATCGACGGGGGTGGTCGGTGCGCAAGGACGCGGTGATTCTGGCGGGGCTCGTCGGCCTCGCGTCGTGTGGCGGTGACGATGCATCGGGGCTGTTCGGCAGCGCGAGCGCCGACGGCGGCTCCACGACGGATGGCTCCGCCGATACCTCGAACAGCGCCTCGCAAGGCACTCGGGCCAGCGACTCCGCGGATTCGAGCGGGGACGACGACGGCGTCGATGCCAGCGACGGAGGCCTCAAGCTCGACGTGGGCTCGCCCCCCGGCGGCTTCGGGAGCTGCGAGTGCGCGCTCGACTACCTGTGGGTCTCCGACTACGTCGACAGCACCGTCGCCAAGATCAACACCAAGACGATGGTGATCGAGGCGGCCTACCTGACGCGTCCCGACGGCATGGGCAACCCCTCGCGCACCTCGGTGAACCTCGTGGGCGACGTGGCGGTGGCCAACCGTCACGGCGGGCTGGTGAAGTTCTACGGCGATGTCGCGAGGTGCCAGGAGCGCAACGGGATCCCGGGCATTCAGACCTCGCAAGGGCCCGACGACGTGCTGTCGTGGGACGAGGAGGAGTGCCGCGCCTGGTACGTCGAGTTCCCGACCACCAACCAGCGGCCGGTGGCGTGGACCGCCGGTGACTCCACGCCCGGAGCTTGCGACGCGGCGAACGCCGACGTGTGGACGGTAACCTCGGCGGTCCCCGGCCTGTTCCCCGGACAGGGCGGCGCCGGCGGGGTGATCGCGTATCTGCTCGACGGAGAGACCGGCGCGATCGAGCTGCAGGTCGCCGTCGATGGGTTCAGCGGGCAGGGGTTCGGGGCCTACGGCGGAGCCGTCGACGCGGCCGGCAACCTGTACTTCAGCCCGTTGGGCACCTTCTCGCCGGGTCGACTGGCGCGCGTCGAGAAGGACACCCTGCTCCCCACGGTCTGGGACATTCCGCAGGGCGTGAGCGCCTACGGGATCACCGTCGATCACAAGGGACGCGTGTGGCTGTCGAGCACCCTCGGCAGCCTGGCTGCGCGCTTCGATCCCACCACGGAGACCTGGGACATCCTCGAGGGCTTCGGGGGCGGATCGGGGCTCGCCGAAGGTCCCGACGACTGGATGTATCTGTCGTCGGGCAGCACGGTGCGCGCGGTCCAGCTCGACTCGATGGAGGTCGGCGGCGTGTGGTCGACGACCGAGACGGTCAAGGGCGTCAGCTTCGACGCGGAGGGCTACCTGTGGGCGGTGACCTATCGCGACACCAGGAATCCGATGTCGTCGGCCGCCGCCTACAAGATCGACGTCTCCACCATGACCACCGCCGGGGTGGTGCCCGGCCTGCAGGATCCCTACACGTACTCCGACATGACGGGCAACGTGCTCGGCACCGTCGCCTGCGCTCCGGCGGGCTGATCCCGATCAGTGCACGCAGATGCCGTGCTGGCAGGTGCCCGCCTGGCAGTCGGCGTCGCTCGAGCAGTCCTCGCACGACGGCGGCGGCGTGGGGCCGTTCGGTCCGTCGACCAGCACGCGGGGGATGTTCAGGACCCGCGACTCGCGGGGTGCGGCGCGCTCGGGGTTTCCCACGTTCGAGAAACAGACCTCGCCCTCGCTCGACAGCGCCTCGACCTCGACGTGATAGGCGCCCCAGGTCAGCGGCTCGGTGAGCAGGACGGCGGAGGGGCATGCGATGGGCGTGCCGTCCAGAGGCAACCCCGCGGGCTCGGTGTGGACCTTCTCGGGCAGGGGCTCGCCGCGGCTGTCGAGCAGCCGGATGCGGACCTGCGCCAGATCGAGCTGGCCGAACAAGTTGGTGTCGCACCCGCGCCCTTGGGGCGCCCCCGGGTAGGGGATGTACTGCAACGACAGCGGGGCGCGTTCGACGAGCGGCTCGATGAAATCGTCGGCGCTGAAATCGACCTCGAAGGGGAAGAACCCGCCGCCGCCTTTGGGCACCTCGAACGTGAAGCTCTCGGGCTCGGTCACCAGCTCGCCCGCCGCGTTGCGGGCCGCGACCTCCAGCACGTGTTCGCCGGAGACCAGATCCGCGGAGAAGAAGATGGGGTCGATGCGGCAGATCGGATCGAGCACGGGCTCGCCGTCGATCCGAATGTCGAACCGGGCGATGCCCACACCCACGCAAAAGGCGTTGGGGTTTCGATCGAGCAAGGTGGCCAGCAGACGGAACTGGGCCGAGTTCACGTCGGCGTCCTCGCGATCGCTGCCTCGGCACCCCGCATCGAAGATGTCGACCTGGCCGTCGAGATCGTCGTCGATGCCGTTTTCGCACTCGGGTGGGGGCGGCAGCTCGAAGTCCCGCAACGGCAGGGTCTTGCCCTCGACGACCTCGATGAACCTGCAATCGCAGACCAGGTAGCCGGGTGGGCACACCTCCGCGTCGCCGTCTCGCGTGCAGTTGGGCGCGCCCAAGAGGCCCGGGAGCGCTTCTTCGGAGGGCAGCGACGCGCCGTCGCCGTCGTCCCCACCCTCGGTCGGGTCGAGGGTCGGGTCGTCGGGCTGGTCCTCGGCCACCGGGACGTCGAGCAGATCGATGTCGTACCAACCCACGCGGTCGCGACGAACCCCTCGCACCACCACCGCATAGCGGCCCGGCGGGAGTGCCGGGCCCGCGACGGTGGCGTCGGGATCCTCGAAGCCCGGCGGAAAGCAGGCGCGCACCCGCTGGTCCACCAGCGTCCCCAGAGCGTTGAAGGTCGAGATCTCCACGGCGGAGATGCCCACCCTCGAGCAGTCGGCCGCGGTGCCCATCACCAGGCTCATGCCCTCGACGTGCCACCGGACCCGAAACGCCGGCTCCTCCGTGCACGCGGTGGCGCCGAGCAACCCGATCAGCCCCAGCCCCAGCCGCACCGTCGGGCGCCGGCCTGCGGTCGAGCCCCCCAGGGCCCGCCGGGCGCGATGAAGTCGAAAGACCGGGCTCACGGAGACGTCGCCGGTTTTATCAGGCCCTCGAAGGCGATCCAAACCGGCCCGGGACGCTCGGCCCCCCTCCGAGCCGGCGGCCCGCCGCCGCTCGACCCCGTTTTCGACCGCCCCGAACCCCGCGACGGGGCCGCCCTCACCGTCGGCACCCTCCGGCCTCCACCGCCACCACGGCCCTCGATCGACGCCGCAGGCGAGGGGGGCGTCGAGAACGTCCTCGACGGCGCGGTCCCGCTGCCTTGCGCGGAGCAGCCCGTGCGCGGCGTTCATGCGTCGGCCCGCATCGATCCTTCGGCCACCTTGGTCGACCCGATCCGGACCGGGCCGGGGGTCGAGATTCGAAGCGGGGGCGTGCGTCGGGCCGCTCGTCCAGCGCGGGGCGGGTGCGGTCGTCGAATCGGGCCGAGCCGCGGCCGCTCGCGGCGCCGGGCCCCACGCGCCGCGCCGCAGCGCCCGATCCCCTCCCGTGCTCCCCGTCGAGGCGAGGGCCGAACGCGCCGGGCCGCGAGCCGCGAACGAGACGAACGTCGAGATCCCCGACCGTCGGCCCGGACGATCAGCTCGTGCAGGGCAAGCTCGCCAGGTCCACCACGGTCTGGGGGGCCTCGCCATCGATCAGGATCGTGGTGGTGCACACCCGATCGTCGACCACGATCTCCAGCCGGTAGGCCCCCCGATCGACGGTCTGCACCCGGTGAGCTCCCGCCAGGGCAGGATCGCAGGCGGTCGCTTCCCCGCCCACGCTCAGCTCGCGGTCCGTCGAGAGCATGGTCCGGTACACCACCGACTCGACGATCTCCCCCTGGTCGTCGCGCGGCGGCGTGGCCAGCGTGGCCTGGGGATCGGCATACGACAGCGTGAGCGAGAACGTCTCGCAGGCGTCGAGGCCCGCCAGATCGAGCGTCCACTCCACGGGGTCGCGACGCAGGTCGAAGGTCTCCACCGTCAGCCCGCGCGACAGCACGTCGAGGGTCCGCATGGCCAGAAGCTCGCCCGTCTCGCTGCGGATCTCCAGGTCGTAATCGCCCGGGTGCAGCTCGATGAACACGTCGGACGCCTGGGTGGCGAACTGGGCCGGCGTCTGAAAGCCCGCTTCGCACGGGTAACGAAACGAGCCCTGCCGAATCGGCGTGTCGACGTCGACGATGTGCAGGTCGACCCGTTCGACGCCCGCACCCTCGCAGGTCCGCGCGCGGCGGCTGTCTGCGCCGTCCGCCTCGTTCACCTCCACGAACAGCCACGACGCCTCGATGCCGGTGGGATCGTCGGCTGGATACACGCACCCCGTGCTCACGCCGGCGAGCAACGCCACGCTCCAGGCCCTACGCACAACCACAAGCCTCCAGATCGAGCACGTCGTCGTGATCCTGGTCGACGTCGATCACCACCTGGTAGACCTGCAGATCGGTCACCAGACCGGATCGCACCGAACGCGCGCGCGGTCCCGGAACGGCCACGCAGGTGGGCAGCGGCTCGCGGCAGACGAGATCGCGGGACTCCACCGTGATCACGCTGCGTACGGTGAACAGATAGGGATCGTCCGACGCCGGAACGTCGCGTTCGCTGCCGCGCGCGGTGTTGCAGGGGAAGACCAGCGGATCCATGACCAGGCACTGCGGATCGCCGCAGCCGCCCGGGCACGCCAGGTCGCAGATCTCCAGCTCGAACCGCAGGTCGTATCGCACCGGGTCGCCGCCCAGACGACCCGGCAGATCGCACGAGTCCCGGTTGCCGAGGGAGAACTGCCCGGCGGGGTAGATGGGATCGCCGTCCCGATCCACGAAGACCCACGCGACCTCGACCACCCCGGTGTCGATCCCCGAGCATCCCGGGGCGCACCAGGCCAGCGCCAGGCATCCCACGACCCGGGACACGAGGGCGGTTGGAGCACAGGACCAGGAGCGCACCACGTCATGCTACGTCACTTCGGCGCATGGCGTCGCGATGCGCCCGGTGGCGGGGCCCCACCCCGGCCGGCTCGCCGCGACGGGGGCTTCGCAGCTCCGAATTGACGCCTTCTTGGCTTGCCGGTAGCCTGCCGCGGCCGTGATTGCGTCGCAATTTCCAGCCCTTGCCGCCCAGGTGGCGAGCTCGGGGCCGCTGGTGGCCGACGTCGACTTGGTGGGGCTGCTCACCGCCTCCAAGGGCATCGTGCTCGGGGTCGTGATCATCCTTCTGCTGTTGGTCGCGCTGTGTCTCTTCGTGGTCTTCTACAAGCTCATCCACATCTCGATGGCGCAGTCGCAGTCGATCACGTTCCTGGACAAGTTCTGGGAGAGCAAACGGCTCGACGACATCTACCGGGTGGCCGAGCAGCTCAAGTACAGCCCGATCGCGGCCATGTTTCGCGCGGGCTATGTCGAGCTGAGCAAGGTGAAGAAGAGCCAGGCCGCGCAGCAGGGCTACGACAACGCCAAGATGCACGACCGCATGGGCGACGCCGAGAACGTCGAGCGCGCGCTGGTTCGGGCCAAGGTCAGCGAGCAGACCAAGCTCGAGAACTTGTTGCCCTACTTGGCCACCAACGGATCGGCAGCCCCGTTCATCGGGCTGTTCGGCACGGTGTGGGGCATCATGGAGGCGTTTTTGAGCATCGCCGAGAAGGGCGAGGCCGATCTGGCGGCGGTCTCCCAGCCCATCGCCGAGGCGCTGGTGACGACTGCGTTGGCCCTGGCCAGCGCCGTTCCGGCCGTCGTGGCCTACAACTACTTTCAGCGCCGTCTGAAGGTTCTCGGGGCGGAGATGTCCACGTTCTCCAACGACTTCATGAACATCGTGAAGCGGCACTTCTTCTAGCGCGCGGCGGTCCGCGCCGGCTCAGGTCATGGCACGCAGCATCATTGCCGAGGGTGCGCCCGATACCGAGGAGCCGATGTCGGCCATCAACGTCACGTCGCTGGTCGACGTGATGTTCTGCCTGCTGATCATGTTCATGGTCGCCACCCCCCTGATGTCGCCCAAGGCGATGGACGTCGAGCTCCCCGCCGGACGCGGCAAGGAGATCACCGAAGCGGATTTCCTGTACGGCGTGATCTCGGTGGACAAGAACGGGAAGGTCTTCTTGGGGACGCTGCCGCTGTCGGAGGATCCGGAGAAGATGAAGGAGGAGCTGGCGGCCAACGCCAAGCTCAAAGAAGACGGGATGGTTTTCATCCAGGGCGATCAGAACGCCGACTACAGTCGGATCGTGGACGTGCTGGTGGCTTTGAAGGGGGCCGAGGTCTCCTCCGTCGGATTCGTCACCGATCCCAATGCCAAGCGGCTGCGCGAGGAGAAGTGACGCCGAGGCGTCGGCCCGAGGCGGCCTCGGGCCGACGGGGAGCCCGCAGCACGCCGCCGCGCAGAGCCCGCGACCGGGGCGGCCGCGTTGGCCCGTGTCCCGGTGGGGGCCGACCCACGGCCGACCACGTGCGCGCAGGCACGATCCCCAGTCGCCGCCGTGCCGGGGCGGCCGGGCCGGGGTTCGGTCGCGCCTTGCGCGAGGCCTCGTCTGCGGCGCAAGGGGGGCGTCCATCGGTGCTCGAGGGGCCGATCGACCCGGGCTCGTTCCACGCCTGCGCCGTAACCGAGGGGTAAAGGCGCCTTTCACCCCTCAGATCGGGCGGGTACTCTCGAACGTGCAGACGCCCCGGACCTGACCATGAGCGAGATCCGCGTCTACAAGGGCGACCCCGTCACCGCGATGCTCCGAAGCTGGGGTCGCGACATCCGGGACATCTTCCGCAATCCCCTGGCCTTCCTCGGCGGACTGGGCGGCATGTCGCTGAGCTCCGTCGTGTTGTTTCTGGTGTTCGGCTTGACCTCGAGCAACGCGAACGCCGAGGACGACGAGGACGCCTACGAGATCGAGTTTACGCCCGGCGCCCTGGTGAAGCTGGGTCAGAAGATCGAGGAGAAGGAGCTCCCCGAGAAGATCATCGTGCAGGAGACGCGCGAGGAGGAGGAGGTCGTCGCCGAGACGGTCACCACCGACGAGGAGGCCAAGCCCGAAGAGGAGCCCCCCAAAGAGCCCGACGAAAAGCCCAAGAAGACCGACAAGCCGCCGCCCAAGGAGAAAAAGGACAAAAAGCTCCCCACCAGCGACACCCCGACCAGCTCCAACACGCCCTTCCCGAAGGACCTGCCCACCGTCAAGCAGGACATCGGCGACCCCTTCGGCGATCCGGGGGGGTG
This sequence comes from uncultured Nannocystaceae bacterium, assembly GCA_964650105.1. Taxonomy (GTDB): domain Bacteria; phylum Myxococcota_A; class Polyangia; order Nannocystales; family Nannocystaceae; genus CAZYSW01. Next base: position 1,145 of record CAZYSW010000055.1, on the reverse strand, counting down.
GAGCGACCTGGCCAAGGACGGCGATCCCTGGGCCACCGCGGTGATGAAGGCGCTCAACAACATGCCGGTGGGGACCTTCGCCGCCAAGGCCAAGGCGGGCGATTTCAAGTTCCAGCTCACGATCTGCAAGAACGGAAAGGTCGATCGGGTGGCCCGCAAGGGCGGCAGCTTGCCCCCGGACGTGCAAAAGAGCATCGAGTTCGAGCTGCTGCGGCTGAATCTCCCCAAGCCCCCCGCGAAGATCGCCAACCAGATGAAGAGCAACTGCGCGAAGATCCAATACACCTTCGTCTGGAGCGCGAGTGGGGTGAAGTAGCACCCGTCGACGCCGCCGCGCCCGCTTTGGTGGGCTCGCAGCGGGGGAATCGAGAGAAATCCGGCTCACACCCGCAACAGCGCGATGCCGCACGGACTTCCGCCGCGACCGTCGGGTCGGTATGCTCACCCCCCACACGAGGTTGAGATTTCATGAAGCGAACGCTGCTGGGTACCTCTGTCCTCGCCTCCCTCCTCCTGGGCGCCGCATTCATGGCGGGCCAGGACGTGCAAGCCATCGCCGAGGCCAACGCCGGGCCGAGCCAGGACGTGGGCATCGGCGGCAAGTTCGAATTGCTGCGCCTCGCGGTGCCGGCGGGTGACGAGACCGGCAACATCCTGCGGCGCGACGCCGAGCTGTCGGCCGGCTTTCAGCTCATCGATCGCAAGAGCATCCCCGCGGCGCTGATCAAGGAGACCGGGTTCGACCGCGACGGGTGGGCCCAGCTCGGGGCGCAGGCGGTGATCAAGAACGCCCAGGTCGGAGGACAGATCAAGTTCCAGCTCTACGACCTGACCAAGGGCGCCAAGCCGGTGCTGTCGCAAGGGTACCCGGCCGGGGATCAGCGCAAGGCCGCGCACAAGTTCATGAACGAGGTGATCAAGTACTACACCGGGATCCCCGGCGTGTTCGGGTCGCGCATCGCCTTCGTTCGGACGCAGCGCAGCCCGCTGGTCACCAAGAACGTCTACACCATGGAGATGGACGGCGGGAACGTCGCCGGGATCACGTCGAACCGCTCGCTCAACATCCTGCCGTCGCTGGGTCCCGGTGGTGAGGTGGTGTTCACCAGCTACGCCAAGCGCAACCCCGACCTGTGGATCGCCAG
>CAZYSW010000054.1:9032-18051 GCA_964650105.1 uncultured Nannocystaceae bacterium | reverse complement strand
GTGCACTTGGTCGCGTTCCACGAGCTGCCACCGTCGCTCGCCCACGGCATGCACTTCTCGCCCTGCGGGCAGTCCTGATCCCACACCGAACACTCGATCACCCCATCGCCACCATCGTCGAGGGGACAGATGAAGGCGCCGCAGGAGGTGCCGGACGTCATCGCGTCCGAATCGGTGCCCTCCTCACCTCCGGTCGACGCGGAGTCGGCCGTGGTCGTGTCGCCCTCGGTGTTGGTGCTCGAGTGAGAGTCTTCCGCCTCGGTGTCGCTCGACGCGTCCCCGACGGAGCCCGAGCCCGAGCTCGCCCCCGCTTTGTCCTCCGCCGTGCACGCCAACGACAGTCCGACCCAGATCGACAAGAAAGCTTTGGTACGCATCGTTTCCCTCCTCTGCTCGTCGACGCCGGGTGGAGGCCTCGCGCGCGGTTTGCAACGTTGCGCCCCCCACATGCAGCGTCGTTTACGACAGCTTCCACGACAGATTCCTACAAAAACCAACATAACGCAACACAATTCTGCTGTTATTCTTGTCAATTCTTTAATTCCTAAGCCCCATCGACGCTCCATCCGAGATGGTGCAAATCACAAAATTTGCACGCCACACTCCGCCAGACCAACGCAAACCGCTCCAAACCACGGCCCACCGGACACGAGCCCACCGCCCCGCCGCCTCGCGCCGGGCTCGGGACGCTCGCGTCAGAGGATGTGCCGCGACAGGTCCTGGTCCTGCAGCAGATCGTCGAGCCGTTCGTGCACGTACGCTGCGGTGATCGTGATCTCGCGATCGCCGAGCTCGCTGGCTTCGAAGCTCAGCTCCTCGAGCACCCGCTCGAGCACCGTGTGCAGGCGTCGAGCGCCGATGTTCTCCAGCGTGGAGTTCGCCCGCCAGGCAGCGTCGGCGAGGGCGCGGATGGACTCGTCGTCGAACACCACCCGAATGCCTTCGGTCTCCAAGAGCGCGCGGTACTGTTTGAGCAACGAGTTGTCCGGTTCGCGGAGGATGCGGACGAAGTCTTCGGCCCCCAGCGAGTCCAGCTCGACGCGAATCGGGAAGCGCCCCTGCAGCTCGGGGATCAGGTCGCTGACCTTCGACAAGTGGAATGCACCCGCCGCGATGAACAAGATGTGATCGGTCTTGACGGGGCCGTACCGGGTGGAGACCGTGCTCCCCTCGACGAGGGGCAACAGGTCGCGCTGGACGCCCTCCCGCGACACGTCCACCCCCCGGACGTTCTCCCGGCTGCAGATCTTGTCGATCTCGTCGAGGAAGACGACGCCGAGGTGCTCCGTTCGCCGGACGGCCTCCTTGGTGACCTTCTCCTGGTCCACCAGCTTGCTCGCCTCTTGGGCGGCCAGTAGCTCCTTGGCCTCGCCGACCTTGACCTTTCGCTTGTGCCGGCGACGGCCGAGCTGGCCGAACAGGTCGCGGAGCTGCTGCCCCATCTGATCGCCCATGTTCATGCCGGGCACGAGCTGCAGGCCCCCGAGGCCCACGCCGCCCTATTCGATCTCGATCTCGATCTCGCGGTCGTCGAGCTTCCCCGCCCGCAGCAGCTCCCTCAGCTTCTCCCGCGTGGTGCTCTGGGCCTTCGGCGGCTCGCCCGGGCGATCCGTGTACGCTCGGCCTTCGGTTCCGACGGGGAGGAGAAGCTCCAGAATCCGCTCCTCGGCCCGCTTGCGGGCCTCTGGCCGGACCTCCCTCTCCATCTCTTCACGGACGAGCTGCACGCCCACCTCGACGAGGTCCCGCACGATCGAATCGACGTCCCGGCCGACGTATCCGACCTCGGTGAACTTGCTGACTTCGACCTTCATGAAGGGGGCGCCGCTCAGCCTCGCGAGGCGGCGGGCGATCTCGGTCTTCCCCACCCCGGTCGGTCCCACCATGATGATGTTCTTGGGGGAGATCTCGTCGCGCATCGCCTCGGGCACCATCTGACGCCTCCAGCGGTTTCGCATGGCGATCGCGACGGCCCGCTTGGCCTTCTGCTGCCCGATGATGTAGCGATCGAGCTCCTCGACCACCATCCTGGGGGTGAGATTTCTGTGGTCCACGGCCATCAGGACGCCTCCTGGGGCAGCTCGACGATGGCCTGTTCGAGGTTCGTGAACACGCAGATTTCACCCGCGATGCGCAGGGCCTCGGCGACGATGGTACGCGCGTCGTGGTCGGTATGCCGCAACAACGCTCGCGCTGCTGCCAGCGCATAGTTGCCTCCGGAACCGATGGCCAGAACGCCGTCGTCGGCCTCGATCACGTCGCCGGTCCCCGACAGCAGCAACGAGCGCTCCGCGTCGGCCACGATCATCAGCGCCTCCAGACGACGATAGCGACGATCCTGCCTCCAGTCCTTGGCCAGCTCGACGCACGCACGCACGAAGCTGCCGCCCACCGACTCCACCTTCGCCTCCAAGAGCTCGAACAGCGTGAGGCCGTCGGCCGCGGATCCGGCGAAGCCTCCGATGATCCGCCCCCCCGCCAGGGTTCGGATCTTCTTGGCCGTCGCCTTGACGATGGTGTTGCCCATCGAAACCTGCCCGTCCGCGCCCAGCGCGACGCGACCGTTGCGGCGGACGCACAGCACGGTCGTGGACCGAATCGGCTCGGCGAGCGGCGGACGGGTGCGGTGACGGTCGGGCGGTCGGGGCATCGGCAGAAGTATACGAGGCGAAGGGTGGCGTCTCTCGGGCCGTGCGGCACGACGCCGCGAGCCGCGCGACCGGTGCCTTGACCACCCGGCACGCGACCGCTAGTCGTCGGCCATGAAAGCGCCGGTCCGCTTGGGTGTGCTGGCGTCGGGGCGCGGCTCGAACCTCGCCGCCTTGCTGGCGGCGATCGATCGCGGCGACCTCCCGGCGACCGTGGCGGTGGTCATCGCCAACAACTCCAACGCGGGCGCGCTCGAGCTGGCGCGCCGGGCCGACATCCCCGCCCTCCACATCAGCAGTCGCACGCATGCGGATCCCGGGGCCGCGATTGCCGACGCCCTGCGACGGCACGAGATCTCGGTGCTCGTGCTCGCCGGCTACATGCGGCGCGTCGATCCACGCGTCGTTGCAGAGTTCGCAGGCCGCGCCGTCAACATCCACCCCGCCCCCCTTCCGCGGTTCGGCGGCGCGGGGATGTACGGCATGCACGTGCACGAGGCCGTCCTCGCCTCGGGCGTGCGCGAGAGCGGGCCGACGGTTCACCGGGTCACCGAGGCGTACGACGCGGGCGAAGTGCTGGCCCACCGTCCGGTGCCCGTCCTCCCCGACGACACCCCCGAGACCCTCGCCGCCCGCGTCCTGCAAGCCGAGCACGATCTGTACTGGCGCGTGATCGCAGAGCAGTTCTGCCGGGACCGATAGTCCCGGCGCAGGGTGGACGCCGTCCCCGCCCCCGTCGAACGGGGGCTCGCATCGGGAGGACGGCGGCGCCGCCCGGGACGTTTCGCAGGTCCTGCTAGGTCGCGCCTGCGGGGGCCGGCTCGGCTCGAGCGCGTTCGGGTGGAGCGCTGCTCGGGACGCGCTCGATGCTGGTGAGCGGAGGCAGCAGCCTGCGGAGCCAGTCGTCGAGCATGACGAGCCCCGAAATCGTGGGTCCCGTCTCCGCCTGTTCCGCGACGCGCTCGCAGAAGGACTCCAGGCCGCACCTGGCCACCATCCCACGCACGTCGTCGCCCTCGACCATGCGCACCAGCTTGTGCAGATGAAAGTTCAACTGGCGTCGCAACGCCGAGATCGCCGGACCGTCCCAGGGGCTCGCCAGCACCATGCGATCGAGCGCATGGTTGAGGTACTGGAAGTTCATCGCGTCGGTAATCGACAACCGCAGCCACAGAATCTCGGACGGGTCCCGGCCCAGCGTAGGGGCGAGCCTCACGGCATCGAGGACCGGCGTCAAATACCTCAGTCGGACGATCCTGGTGGCGAGGTCCGCGGGCAGCCCCTTCTCCTGCAGCGCCGCCGAGCGCTGTTCCGACCGGCCACGCGAACCGCTGGGAAGCGCCTTGTCCACGTCGTGCAAGAGCGCCCGCGTGCGCGCTGCCGTGTCGCGGTCGAGCGGGGGCAACGCCATCTGGTCGAGCAAGTAGAACGTCGCGTCCTCCAGCGACGTCTGGGCGAAGTGCATCGCATGGTAGACCGCCTCTTGCCGGTGCTTGTCCTCCAGCGCGAACAGCTCCCGGTGCAGCGACGACAGATCGCACGCTTCCGCTGCGTGGAGATACGCCAACGCGATGTCCCGCGGTGACTTGGCCGACGCCAGCGCCACCTCGGCCATGAAGCTGCCGCCCGCGTTGTCGACGATTCGGTTGACGATCATCGTCGTCGCGATTTCCCGACGAAGCAGATGCCCCTTCACCGCCTCGTCGCCAGCCAGCTCCAGCACCCGCTTCGGGAAGTAGTCCCGAACCGCTGCGTCCACCAGGGCGTCGGGGAGCGGCTCCGCCTCCAAAAGCTGCTGATAGGTCAGCATCTTGGCGTGCGCACAGAGCACGGCAGCCTCGCACTTGTAGAGGCCCTCTCCCTTGCGGCTGCGGTTCTGCAGCTCGTCTTCGGTGGGCATGGAGAACGCGTCGGGAGAAAACGGCACCTGCGTCGCCAGGTAGCGGAGGGCCCGGCTGTAGCGGTAGATGTCCATCTTCGACCGCATGACGTCGTAGGACACCATTCGACTCTGCGAGCGGTTGTTGGCGAGCACCATCTCGACCACCTCCATCTCGCACGCCCCGAGGAGCTCGTTGCGTTGCTCGCGAGTCACCGTCCCGTTGCGCAAGAGCGGCGCGAACAGGATCTTGATGTTCACCTCGTGGTCCGAGGTGTCGACGCCGCCCGAATTGTCGAGGAACGCGTTGTAGTTCTGCCCGCCGCGGCGCGCGAACTCCACCCGTCCGCGATCGGTGATCGCCAGGTTCGCCCCTTCGGCCAACACCCGGCAGCGCAGATCCGCAGCGTCCACGCGGACCGCGTCGTTGGCCTTGTCGCCGACCTCGGCGTGACTCTCGTCGCGGGACTTGATGTAGGTCCCGATCCCTCCCATCCACAGTAGATCGCACTCGAGCTGCAAGATGGCACGAATCACCTGCTCTCCGTCGACGGGTTTGTCCAACGGGAACCCCAACATGGCGCGCGCCTCGGGCGACAGCGGGACTTCCTTGCTCTTGCGCGGATACACCCCGCCGCCCTTCGAGAGCACCTCGGGGGAGTAGTCGGTCCACGCCGACCGCGGCAGCTCGAACAGGCGCTTGCGTTCGGCGTAGCTCCGCTCGGGATCGGGGTCGGGATCCACGAAGATGTGCAGGTGGTTGAAGGCGCCCAGGAGCTTGACGGTGCGGCTTCTGAGCAGACCGTTGCCGAAGACGTCACCGCTCATGTCCCCCACGCCCACGGCGGTGATGACGTCCTTCTCGGGGTCGATGCCGAGCTCCCGGAACGAGCGCTTGGCGACCTCCCAGGCTCCGCGCGCCGTGATCCCCGTCTTCTTGTGGTCGTATCCGTTCGACCCGCCCGACGCGAAGGCGTCCCCCAGCCAAAAGCCACGCCGCATGCTGATCGCGTTGGCGGTGTCGGAGAGGTGGGCCGTCCCCTTGTCGGCCGCGACCACGAGGTAAGGGTCGGGGCCCTCGTCGGTGAGGATGCCCGGAGGGCGCACCGTCTCTCCGTCCACGACGTTGTCGGTCACCGACAGAAGCGCTTCGATGAAGACCTGGTAATGGCGATCGCCGGCGGCCCGCAGGGCGTCGCGATCCGTCGGCGGGTTGCGCAGCACGAAGCCCCCTTTGGCCCCCATCGGCACGATGAGCACGTTCTTGACGCGCTGGGTGGCCATCAACCCGTGGATCTCGGTGCGGAAGTCGTCCGCCCGATCCGAGAAGCGCAGGCCACCTCGGGCGACTCGCCCTCCCCGCAGGTGCACGCCCTCGACCTCCGGGTGGTACACCCAGATCTCGCGATAGGGCTTGGGATCGGGCCCGATCGACAGCTCTTCACCGGCGATCTTGAACGCGAAGGCCTCGCCTTCGTCTCGGCGGGCGATGTAGGCGTTCGTCCTGCGGGTGGCACGCAACACCTCGGCGACCGCGCTGAGGACCTTGTCCGCGGTGTAGTCGGTGACCTCGCGAAGCTCCGCATCCAACGTCTCCGCGGTCGCAGCCTCCAACTCGCTGCTGGCCACCTTCGGATCGAAGCGTGCCGAAAGCCATCCGATCAGCGCTTGGGCGACCGACGGATACTCGACGAGCGTGTTGCGGATCACCTGCACGCTGTAGGTGCCCTGGAGCTGGTGCAGATAGGCCACGTAAGCCCGCAGGATCTCCACCTCGCGGTGGCCGAGGTCGCTGACGACGATGAGGCGGTTGAGGTCATCGTCGCCGCAACGCCCGGCGAACACCTCGCGAAGCGCCTCGACGATGTTCCGCCGCCGCACCATGATCTGTCCGATTCGATCCCCGCGCACGTCGAACCGGAAGTTGTCCATGTCGATGGGCGGCTGGTGCGGAAGCTGGACGTCACGGCTGTACTCGTCGATCACTTCGAAGCCGAAGTGGCTGAGCACCGGCAGCTCGCGGCTGAGGCTGAGGGCTTCCCTGGAGAAGATGCGAAGATTGAGGCTGCCGGGGTGCTCTCCGAACTCCGACACGTACAGGTCACAATCGATGGTCCCTCCTTGCCGCAGGGTCTCCAGGCATCGGATGTCCCCCTTGATGCGCTCGACGCTGCAGCGCCGCTTGTGCTCCTCGGTGAAGGCGTTCTCGTAGATCTCGAACAGCGTCTCGATCTCCTCCCCCTCGGCCAGCTCCGAGAGGGCCTCGCGGAGGCGATCGTTCCAGGTCCGCGCGTGGGCCAGCACCTTCTCGCGCAGCGCCTCGGTATCGATCGCGTTCAGCGGCCCGGCGCCCGTGACGTAGAAGTGGATCACCGCGTTGTCGTAGCGATCGATGTAGACTCCGTAGTCGGCGTACGTGCCTCCGAGGTCCTCCAGGAGCAGGGTCTGGACCTGCTGCCGCAGCTCTTCGCTGAACTGCCACCGCGGAAGTGCCACGAACACGAATGCGAAGCGGCCGCCCGCCCCGATCCGGATGTGCACGTCGCTGCCCCCTTCGGCCTCGGCCCGCAAGATGCGATCGGTGAGCTCCCAGATACTCTCTCGTTCTTCGCTGAGTAGGTACTCCAGGGGCAGGGAGTTGAAGGCGTTGGTGATGTTCTTGCCGCGATCGCTGACGGTCGACACCTCGCGATCGGCCAGCATGTCGCGCAAGGCGATGTGAATGACCGGAATCTGCTCCGGTGGGGTGTGCAACGCCTTGTAGGTGAACAGCCCGTCGATGACCAGTGAGCCGCAAGGTGCATCGTCGTCGCCGAACCTCGTCACGACGAAATGCCCCGGCTTGCCCGCCCGGTGAACCGGCGATTCCTCGGGGCTTCGCTGATATCGGACCAGGCGCCCCTCGCCGGTCCCCGCGGTCACGAGCAGCTCTTTGTGTCGCTGCGGGCGGGTGATCCGGCTGGTCCCCAGGACCTCCACCGTCTCGCCGTGCTGGTCGTACACTTCGACCGCGAACAGGACGTAGTTCTCGTCGCACAGCCACCGCAGGAGCGCCTCGGTCTCCCGCAGGTTCACCACCGTGTCACCCTGTCGATCCCCCGCCGCGGCGAAGTAGGAATCGGCCACGCTCTGGATGCGCGCCGTCATGGCGGAGAAGTCACGCACCATGGCCTGCGCCAACCGAAGGCGATGGTGAATCCGTTCTTGCAGCCCGGGAATCACATCGTCCGATGCCCCGTTTCCGCCGAGGCTCACCTCGGCGCGCATGACCGACTCGGGCGCGCCGCTGCCGATGGCGAGGAGCTTGCCGGAGGGATTCCGACGGATCCGCACGATGGCGTTGAGGAATCGACGGACGTCGCAGTGCTCCGACGCGAGCGCGGCCCGAAGCGTCGAGACCAAGAAGGGCTGATCCTCGACGCAAGTTTCGATCACCAGGGTATCGCCGTGGCGGCGAACGCTGACTCGGATCTCGTCCTTGTTGCGGACCGCAATCACACCGAGCAACGACTCGAGCTGTTCCACCAGGCGTGTGCTCGGCGTCCCCCTCAAGTCGCGTACGTCCACCGACGCCAACACGGCCTTGGCCAACGCCGCGAGTTGCTCGCGATCGGTCTCCGGATTGGCCGGGGAGAACGTCGTGACTGCCTGCTGAACCTCGTTGATGAGCCGACTCGTGAGCTGCCTCGACGACATGCGCGGAGACCATCCCGCATCGCCTGGGCAACTGCAACTCGCCGTCGTTTCGAACGGGTGCGAAGGCGCCTTTACACCTGCGCCCGCACCGGGTCCGGACGGGTCGGACGGACCAGACCTCCGCGCCTCCGACGCCAGCCTTCGCGAGGTCGCCCGCCGACGTTTTTCGATCGCGCAGGCCCCAACGCCGACGAAAACGCGAGCGATGCGTTCGCGGGATCCGGCCGCCGTGGAGGGGACCGGTTGCTGCGCTACCGTCGCGCCCCGTGACGATCTTCGGTCGGCCTGCCATGCTTTGCGGCGTGAGCGACATCGAAGAGGCGGCACCGGTCCCCGCCACCGATCCGCCGATCCGTCCCCGACCCAGCGCGGAGGCTTGCGCGTCGAGACGCCGGCGGATCGCCGAGCGCATCGGGGACGGGGCGTTGGTGCTCTTCGGCGGCGAGCTCAAGGTCCGCTCCGCCGACACGGAGTTCAGGTTCCGACCCGATTCCGACTTCTTCTACCTCACGGGTCTCGCCGAGCCGGGCGCGGTGATGGTGCTCCGCCCCGGGCGCGATCCGGAGCTGACCCTGTTCGTGCGTCCCCGAGATCCGGACGCCGAGGTCTGGAGCGGCCGAAGGATCGGTCCCGAAGGCGCGATCCGAGAGTTCGGCGCAGATGCTGCGCACCCTCTGGAGTCCATGGCGACCGAGCTCCCCAAGCTCCTCGACGGCGCGTCCGAGATCCACATGCCGCTGGGGCTCTACGCCGACCTCGATCGGGCGGTCGCCGAGGCGCTCCGCCTCCTGCGGCG
>CAZYSW010000054.1:0-9022 GCA_964650105.1 uncultured Nannocystaceae bacterium | reverse complement strand
TGCAATCGCACCGGGGAATCCCCGCCCGAGAGCATCCGCGACGCCCGCGTCACGCTCGGCGAAGATCGAGTCGTCAAGGATGCCGCCGCGCTCCGAAGCCTCCGAAAGGCCGTGGACATCACCGTGGACGCGCATCTCCAGGCGATGCGGCAAGCGCGGCCCGGGATGCACGAATACGAGATCGAGGCGATCATCGAGTATCACTTCCGCCGGCGCGGCAGCAGCGGCCCCGGCTACGGCACGATCGTAGGTGCCGGTGACAACGCCACGATCCTCCACTACGTCGACAACACAGGCGTCCTGCGCGACGGCGATCTCCTGCTCGTGGACGCCGGCGCGGAATACGACCTCTTCTCGGGCGATCTGACCCGCACGTACCCGGTCAACGGGCGCTTCTCTGCGGCGCAACGCGATCTGTACGAGGTCGTGCTCGCGGCGAACGAGGCCGGAATCGCTCGGGCCACGGTCGGCAGCAGCATCGACGAGATCCACCAGGTGTGCCTACGGATCCTGTGTCAGGGCATGCTCGACCTGGGTCTCCTCGAGGGAACGCTCGACGAGGTGATCGAAAAGGAGCACTACAAGAAGTACTACATGCATCGCACGAGCCACTGGCTCGGCGCCGACGTTCACGACGCGGGCTACTACACCGTCGAACGCAAACCGCGTCCGCTCCAGCCGGGATTCGTGCTCACCGTCGAACCCGGTCTGTACGTCTCGGCGGCACGATCGGAGGCCCCCGCCGAGATGCGCGGAACGGGCATCCGCATCGAGGACGACGTCCTGGTCCGTGCGGAAGGGCCCGAGGTCCTCACGCACCGAGCCCCCAAGCAGGTCACGGCGGTCGAGGCCGAGGTCGGCGCCGCGCTCGAAGACCGCCGCGCGTCGACGAGGATCGCTCAGTAGCGGCGGGGTCGTGACGGGCGCAGCCAACTCGCCAGTCGTGGGTAGTGGTGCTCGACGTGTGCGCGCGTCGAGGGGGTCAAGCGCGAGACGAGCATCTGCGCGCGGTCTTTGTCGCCCCGCGTGTCGAAGCCCCAGGCCAACAACGCGCAGGTGGCCCCGCCCTCGTCGAGCCGGCACACCAGCGGCTCCCAGCCTTCGAGCCGACTCCAGATCCGATCGGGGGCGTCGGCCGCGAGCGCGACCACGAGCTCGGTCGCGATACCCACCAGGCGCGCGTAGTCGTCTCGCTCGGGGATCTGCAGCTTTGCGAGCGACGGGGTGGCGGCTTCGACGGCTCCCGTGAGCGCCAGGAGCTGGACCTCGGTCGCGCGAAGAAGGAATTCGTCGGCCCCCCCGCGGTCCGAGCGAGACCGGCCGTTCCTTTTCGGTCCCAGATCGTGGATGGCCCGTTGCGTCCACCGCAGGGCCGCGTCGTGGTCACCTCGGCGCCAGGCGATCTCCGCCAAGCAGGCGCAGGCCCAACGACGTTCCTGGCGACCCGGAGCATGGGTGTCGACGACGTGCAAGAACCCGGCCTGCGCCCCTTCGAGGTCCCCCTCCTGCATCCGCACGATGCTGCGACTCAACCGCGTGTCCCCGACCAGCGAACGCACCACCAGGACCGTCGAGATCGCGGCGGCCAACGCGAAGGTGGTGCTGCCCGTGGCGACGCCCGCGAACATGGCCAGCACGCCCAGCACCGTCAACGGGAGCACGACCAGATACCGGACCTGCCGGACGTAACCCGCCGCGCCGAGCCCCAGCGACGGATCGGTGGTCGGCAGCTCGCGAAGGCGATCGGCAAGGCCGTTCCCCGCGTCCGCCTCTCGGAGGGCGCACGGCATCGCGCGGGCGAGCGCCGAGCATCGCGTGGTCACGGCGCCTCCCTCCGCCCACCGAGATCGAGCCGCAATCCGCCCTGGCCAGGGTCGCGCCGCGGGGGCGGCGGCTCGTCCTCGGCGGCCGGGGACGACGGAGTCTCGGCCTCCTCCTCGTCGACGACATCGAGCTCGTCGACCAACGGCGCGTGCTCGGGACGCTGCGGGGCGTCGTCGGGGACGGTCGCCGTCGCATCCCCCTGGAGCGCGTGCCGATCGCGGGCCCGCTTCGCCCGCTCTTCGAGATGGACCAGGCGCAGCCATTCTTCGTCGGCCACGCCGATGGTGCCGTCGTCGCGGACTTCGAAGTCCACGCGCGCCCGCACGGGACGGACGAAGGTCTCCGGCTCCCGGGACAGCCGGATGTCGCGGAAGGCCCGGGCGACGCAAGCGCGCACGTCCTCGGGGAGCGCCGGCGCCTCGACCCTGTTGATCATCGTCCCGCCCTCGCGGTCGACCAGATTGAGCCCGTCGACCGCGTAGCGTCCCGCCGGCACCCTCCCCTGCAGGCACTGCTTGGCGCGGATTCCCGCCTCCGCTTGCTCCCGGCGCAGGTGTTCGCGGAACGCCGGCGTGTCGGTGCCCGTCTGAAACCCGAGGCTCACCCAGTAGATGATGTCGATGTAATGCGCGTGCCCTTGCTCGTTGGGCGGAAACTTCTTGCGCTCGATGGCCTGCTGCACGCAAGCGGGGACGGCCGTGTCCTTGAACCCCGACTCCAGCACCTCGGTGAACAGCACCTCGCCCCCCGGCGAGATGCGGGCCCGGATCTTGGCCTGGCCTTCGGGAACGCCGACGTAGCCCCGATCGTCGGTCGGCGAGGGCTCCATCGTGGCGATCGCCTGTTGCAGGAAGCACACCGCCGCCGGTCCCCGCAGCTCCTGGGCGATTTCGTTGAGCCGGGGGAGCTCGTACACGCGCTCGGCCTTCTTGGAGGGCATCATGATGATGCCCTCGCTCGACTGCCGAATCGCCCGACGGACGTATCGCTCCGCCTGCATCTGGGTGGCCGGACCATCCAACCTGCGATCGGACCGCTGGGCGCAACCCGCCGCGACGAGGACGAGCCCGAGCGCCCCGACCGCGAGACCCCAGCGCCCCAGGCGCGGTCGCTCGTGCGCGAAGGCTCGACGTGGCGCGGCCATCGGAGGATTCTTACCAGCGCACGCCGGCGCCGGCGACCTCGACGGTGTACGCCGTCCGTCTCGCGCACCCGGGGCGCCCCGCGAACGTCCGGCGTCGGGGGTGGAACCCAGCGCCGTGGGCCGTCGACGGCCGCCGTCGCGGGGGCGCTTGCACGGCGAGAGCAGGTCGCAGATAGTGCCAGCGCCGCCATGAACGACGCGCTCCGACGCACCCCACTGCACTCCGCTCACGTGGCACTCGGGGCCAAGCTCGTCCCGTTCAGTGGGTGGGAGATGCCCATCCAATACACTGGGATCCTGGCCGAGCACCAGGCCGTGCGCACGGGCGTGGGCATCTTCGACGTCTCGCACATGGGAGAGGTCGACTTTCGAGGGCCCGGTGCGCTCACCGCCATTCAGCGCCTGATCACCAACGACGCGTCCAAGCTGGGCGACGCGACGGCCCAGTACACGGTGGTGTGCCATCCCCACGGCGGCATCGTCGACGACTGCATCGTGTACCGCCTCGGCAGCGAGCACTTCCGGATCGTCGTCAACGCGGCCAACGTCGCCAAGGACCTGGCCCACTTTCGCGAGCATGCCGGCGATTCGTGCGACATCGAGGATCGCTCCGACGCCTTCGCGCTCATCGCCGTCCAGGGAACCCAGGCGCGCGATCTCGTGGCGCGGCTCGGCACGCCCTCGGTCCTCGACGTCCCGACCTTCGGGCTGGGCGAGACGCAGGTGGCGGGTGCGCGCATCCTGGCCGCGCGCACCGGGTACACCGGCGAGGACGGCTTCGAGCTGTTCGTCGCCGCCGACGAGGCGCTCGCGGTGTGGAACGCGTTGATCGAGGCCGGGGCCACCCCGGTCGGGCTCGGCGCCCGAGACACGCTCCGGCTCGAGGCGCGCTTGTGTCTGTACGGCAACGACATCGACGACGACACCAACCCGTACGAAGCGGGGCTCGGCTGGGTGGTCAAGCTGGACAAGGCCGAACCGTTCGTCGGGCGAGAGGCCCTGCGCGCAGCCAAGGAGGCCGGCCCATCGCGCAAGCTCGTGGGGTTCAAGGTCGTCGACCGCGGCATCGTGCGCGCTGGCGCCGACGTCGTCGACGATGCGGGCGAGGTGGTCGGTCGTGTGACCAGCGGCGGCCCGGCCCCGACGGTCGGGGGCGCCGTGGGCATGGCCTATGTGCCGACGCCCATGGCGTCGCCCGGGACGTTGCTCCGCCTGCGACAGCGCGGCAAGGAGCTGAAAGCCGAGCAGGTACGCGGCCCGTTCTACCGCCGCCCCGGCTGAAGACATTCACCCGAAATCCCGAAGGGAGAGGATCATGAGCGACAGCATTCCTGCGGATCTGCGATACACCAAGGACCACGAGTGGGCGCGCGCGGAGGGCGATCTGGTCGTCGTGGGGATCACGGCCCACGCCGTCGAGCAGCTCGGCGACATCACCCTCGTCACGCTGCCCGAGCCGGGCACGCGGGTGACCGCAGGGGAGAGCTTTGGTGACGTCGACTCGGTCAAGGCCGTCTCGGAACTGTACGCCCCGATCGACGGCGAGGTGGTCGAGCGCAACGCGGCCCTGGAAGACGCCCCGGAGAAGGTCAACGAGTCGCCCTACGAGGATGGCTGGATGCTGAAGATCCGCCCCGCCGATCCCGCGGCCCTCGAAGCGTTGATGGACGCGGCCGCGTACGGTCGCTACCTCGACGAGCAGGGTTGATCATGTCGGTCGTCGACGACGACCAGCGTCGGATCCTGATCACGCTGCACGAGCTGTGCGCCGACGGGGCGCCGGTGACCCTCATGTCCCGGGACCTCCTGGTCTCTCACCACGGTCGGTTCTCCCAGCTTCGGGAGGACGCCCTGGAGCTCGCCTTCGAACACGCCCCCGAAGGGATGGCGTTCCAGCCACCAGCGCTGTGCATCGCCTCGTTCGCCCAGGGCGGCCGCACGTGGTTGTTCAGCGCTCGGCTCAAGCTGCACCGCCGGGAGGTGGGGTGCACGCGCATCGTCCTGGAGCATCCGTCGTTTCTGCGCCAGGCCGAAAACCGCATGGCGTTCCGCGTCACGCCGTTCCCCGGGTCCGGCCTACACGTCTCGATCGGCCCGGCCCCCGGAGCGCTGGTCCCCGTCGAGGTGATGAACATCAGCTTGTGCGGGATCCTCGTCGACGCCTCGGAGACCCACCTCGTGCTGGCCCCCGGCGACCGGCAGGTCGCTCAGCTCACCCTCGGCGACGTGCAGGTGCAGCTCCGCGCCCTGGTTCGGCGGGCAGCCCACCCCTACTACGGCATCTACTTCCCCGAGGCCGTGGTCGAAGGCAGGCTCGAGCCGCCTGCGGCGCTGCGAACCATCATCGAGCGGATCCAGCCCGTCGACGCGCCGCCGACCGGCTGAACGACGGGCCCGCGTTCACTTGGCCTTCGCGGCGCCGTCCCCTGGAGCGTCGGCGGCTCCGGTCGGCTCCTCGGCGCACTCCTGGGGCCCCACGTAGTCGGGATCGCACGGGTCGGTGATGGCCTGCTCGGCACACTCCTGGGGCCCCACGTAGTCGGGATCGCACGGATCGGTGATCGCCTGCTCCTCGGCCGCTCCACCTGCGACGACCGCGTCGGCCCGGACGTCGAGCTTCTTCCACTCGGCCGTCACATCGGTCGTCAGGCGTCCGAGCCCGGGGATCTCGCCGTTCATGGTGCGCTGGACGAGCGTCGGATAGCCCCGCGTGGAAAACTGCACCTTGGTGTTCTGCGTGGTCGTGACTTTCTGTCCGTTGCGCTCCGCGCTTTGATCCGCCGACAACGTCAACTTGGCGACGTCTTCGCCGAGGGCCTCGTCGCGAGCCAGCCCCTTGAACGTGCCCTTCCCCTTGCGCGTCCGCCCCTCTTCGGTCCGCGCGAGATCCCACGTGTCGTCGGCCCGGACGGCCTCGGTGGGCAGCTCCACGAACATCATCGCCACCGCCCCCGACACGGCCCCGACCATGGCCTGCAGCTCCTGCGGTGCGTCTTCGGGAGGCTCGGGCATGTCGTCGATTTCCCCCGTCTCCGACAACTTGAATCGAACCTCCATCCCCTCGACGGCCTTGGCGACCTCGGGCCCGAAGAACCCGCCTCCGGCAGGCACGCCCTCGGGCAGACGCAGATCGGTCTTGACGTTGCGCACGGTCGACTTGACGAGACGCGGTGGATCACCGCTGGTGACCACGACCATCTCGACGTCGAACTCGATCGATTGCACCACGTTCCCCATGGGCGTCTCGACGGAGTTGCGCATCTTGACGTGCCCGCCGTAGGCCTGTCCCGGGGTCAAATCGTAGCGCAGCGTGACGCCCTCGTCGGGAACTTGGACCTCGGTCAGCTTGCGCTTGTCACACGCGGTCGGGATGGCGACAATGGCCACCAACAGCGCGAGCGTCCGCGCGGCGCGAGAACGAATCTTGGGGGCGGCGAGCCGCATGGCCAGCGTTTTACGCCAACGCCCGCCCGAACGCCACCGCCACGCCACGATCCCGCGTCGGCGGCGTCCGCCCGGAACTGGTCGAATCCCCGCCGGGCGACGTATGCTTGCCCCGTTGGACGATGCCTCGACTCCCTCGCCTCGGACGCCCGACCCCGCTCCTCGTCGGGCTCGGATTCCTCGGCTGCTTTCGACCCGATCCCGATGGGGCCACGATGCTAGGCGAGACGGAAACGACGTCGAGGACGACGTCGACGTCCGCCGACGACGCGGAAACGATCCCCTCGTCCGCGTCGACGAGCGACGGAACCGGCTCGGAGGCGACGACCGCCCACGAAACGTAGCTCGACGGCTCGACGACCGAGGCGGCCTGCAGCGGTGTGGGATGCACCTGCGAACAGGCCGAGGACTGCGACCCCGGTCTGGTGTGCCGCGATTCGACGTGCATCGAGACCGCGTGCGGAGACGGGGTCATCGAGGGCCTCGAGGCCTGCGACGACGGCAACACCAAGGATGGCGACCGGTGCGACGCCGATTGCACATTCACCGAGATCCTCGCCGTCGACGCGTCCTACCGCAACACCTGCGTCCTCGTGGAGGGCGGGCGCGTTCGCTGCTGGGGATTCAACCTCCAAGGACAGCTCGGGTACGGGAACACCGAGAACATCGGGGACGACGAGCCCCCCGCGGAGGTGGGGGACGTCATGCTGCCCGGCGCCGTCGAGGCCATCTCCTCCGGTGACGCTCACACCTGCGCGCTCATCGAAGGCGCCGGCGAGGTCTGGTGCTGGGGGGAAGGGTCCAGCGGCAAGCTGGGCTACGGGAACGTCCAGACCGTGGGCGACGACGAGTTTCCCTCGACGCTGCCCGCCGTGGAGGTCGGCGTCGAGGTCCTGCAAATCGCGGCCGGAGGGATTCACTCCTGCGCGCGGACGGTGGCCGGTCTCAGGCACGGTGCTGGGGATACGGGGCCAGGGGCGCGCTCGGCTACGGAAATACCCAGAGCATCGGGGACGATGAGCCGCCTTCGGCCGCAGGGAACGTCCCGGTCGGGGCTGCGATCACGTCGATCTCGACCGGCTACGCGCACACCTGCGCCATTCTCTCGACGGGCCGCGTTCGGTGCTGGGGAGGAAATCAGAGCGGGCAACTCGGTGTCGGCCACACCGTGATGATCGGAGACAACGAGGCTCCGTCGAGCGCTGCCGCCCTCGACTTCGGTCAGGATGTGGTGGCCTTGGCGCTTGGTCTGAGCCACACCTGCGCACTGCTCGAGGACGCGACTGTGCGCTGCTGGGGCCAGAACTTTCACTGCCAGCTCGGGCGCGGCGACACCACGACCATCGGAGACGACCGGCTGGCCAGCGACGGCGCCGTGACGATCGACCTCGGTGGGCCGGTCGTGCAGCTCACCGCCGGTGACTCTCACAACTGTGCACGCCTCGACGGTGGCGTCGTGCGCTGCTGGGGCCACAACCTTGTCGGCCAGCTCGGGCTCGGCCACGATCAGAACGTGGGGGACGACGAGCCGCCGACCGCCATCGACCCCGTGGATGTCGACGCGCCGGTCCTGCACGTCGACGCCGGCGGCAATCATACCTGCGTCATCCTCGAGGACCATCGCGTGCGTTGTTGGGGGATGAACTCCTCGGGCGAGCTCGGCCAGGGGCACACGCAGAACCTCGGAGACGACGAACCGGTCATGGACATCCCCGACATCGAGTTCTTTTGACGCCGGGCCGCGGAGACGATCGCCCTCCGATGCGGCCGGTCGTCCGCGAGCCGCGCTCCGGGGGCCCTGCGGGCCCCGAATTCTCGGCTTTTCGGGCCTTTGTCCCCCATCGGCGCGAGCAGCGAGCGCGCCGCCGCATCGACGCTTCGTGGCGGCGCGTGGCCTGCTAGCCTCACGGCCGTGTCGCTTCCAGGTCGTCTTCGCAGACTCGCGCTCGCCTGCGTGGCGACGTGCCTCCCCCCCCCCGCGGTCGCTCGGGCCGAGCCCGGCGATCCGGTGGAGAAGCGAATGACGGCTCCTTTGCCCGACGGCGCACGGCGGATGCCGCCCGCGCCGCGGCTGCGCGACGGCGGAGCGGACCTGGTCGAAACCGACGGTGCCAGGGGACTGGGTCTGCGCCGACGGGCCGACGGCAGCTACGCCTACGTCGACCCCGACCGCAGATTCACCGCGGTGATCGGACCCGATGGGCGGGTGCTGTTCGCGGATCGTTGGCGCAAGCCCAGCCGCGACGACACTCAGAACGGCAAGTGCTGCGGCAAGCCCCCCGAGGGGTTTTGGTCGGGGATCAACGTGTTCGCGGGGGCCAGCGTCCGAGGTCCCGCCGAGTGGCTGGCCAAGGCGACGGGGCAGGACCCGGTGGGGGCCGCGAAGGCGGCCATGCTCGACCGGACGCGGCCGTTTCGGACCAAGCTGGCGATCGCCTTCCACCAGGACCTGCTGCGCACGCGGCTCGGAACGCTCCAAACGGAGCTGATGACGCTGTGGCGGGCCGACGATCTGTCGCTCGAGCGCAAGCGGGAGCTCCTGTTTCGCCGGTGGGACGAGTGCGACGAGCTGTTCGGCTTCTCCACCGAGGGCCTGCCCGAGGACGCCAT
>CAZYSW010000053.1:5649-18266 GCA_964650105.1 uncultured Nannocystaceae bacterium | reverse complement strand
AACCTACCTTCCCCCCGCCCGCCCCTGGTCTCCGCCCGCAAGCCTGCTGGACGTCACGCGAGTCGCTCGGGCGCGCACGCCCGGCAGCACGCCCGGGCAGAACCCCCTTCGCGTGCTGCGACGGCGTCAACGACTGCTCCGACTCGCTCAGCGGTCAGTGGGAGCAGGGAACGCCCTTCCCCAACGACGGCGCCATCGACCTGATCTGGTTCCAGTTCGAGGTCGAGGTTCCCCCCGGAACGTATGGCTACTCGTTCGACTTCGCGTTCTTCTCCGCCGAGTTCCCCGAGTACGTCGGCCACATCTACAACGACATCTTCGTGGTGTGGAGCGAGAGCGAGACCTACTGGGGCAACCTCTGCTTCGTCGACGACCAACCCTGCTCGGTCACCGCGCTGTGGCCGGTGGCCTACCCCGAGCTCGAGGGAACGGGGTTCGAGACCGGCAAAGCCGACGGCGGTGCGGGCAACATCATCGACGTCGAGGGCGGAAGCACCGGCTGGTACCAGGTCACCGGCTCCGCCGAACCCGGCGAGACGCTCCGCCTGACCTTCGCCCTGTTCGACCTGGGCAACGGCGGCTTCGACAGCGTGGTCCTCATCGACAACTTCCGCTGGTCCTGCGAGGGCTGTGCCTTCAGCGAGGTCGATGGCTGCGGCGTCGGGCCGATGTGATCCTCCCTCGCTGCTCCGGCGGCAACCTCTTGCGCCACCCGGTGCGCTCCCACCCGATCTGCGTCGCCAATCCGCCGATATCGGGAAACAGGGTGGCCTGCGAGATCCCCACGCGCGTGAGCTCGACGAACAATCGAGGCTTGGCGGCCGCGGGCACCCGGATCTCGCCCGCCAGCACGGGGATCGTTCTCGTGTCGCCCGCCCCCGTGAGCGCATGCATCGTGAAGTAGCCGTGCTGCCAGGCCAACCGATCCGCGACGTGTCGGGGCACGATCGGCACGGCGTGGTGCGGCTTGCCGGCCAACCACCGGTCGAGCCGATGACCGTCGAACCGCGACATGCCCGTCTCGGCGAGGACCCGATCGTGGTCGAGACACCCGCTGAGCTCGGCGAGATCCAGACACCACACGACCCCGTCGATCGCCTCGCCTTCCGTGACCGCGAAGAACAGCGCGGCCAAAGGCGAGCCCGTCCAGTCGAGCAACCGCGTCGGGCAGCCGGAGTGCTGCAGCAGCGTCATCGTCTCCACCCAGTCGTGCGGGCGCCGTCCCAGCCGGAGCGGCGCCCGCCGGTCGAACTCCGCCATCAAACGCGTCTCGCAGGTCGCGAGATCCTCCGACGGATCGACCGGGCTGTTCTCGACCCGCAGCAAGCTCGGCAGCGGCTCGCGCCACTCGGCCTGTCCGCGAAACCACGCCGCCTCCAGTTCCTCGCAGTCCGCGATGGCGACGAGCTCGGCCAGCGTCGTCACGGTCTCGGTCAGCACTCGAGATCAGATCAGCACGCCCGCACCCGCGCGCCCGGCATCGTCCGATCGCATTGCCGAGCATCCCGGGCCCTCCGAGCGTCCGTCTCGCCGCGCCCGCATCGAACCCGCGTGACAATCGGGGCAGGACGCGACACTCTCGCCGCGCCATGCTCATCAAGCACGACGTCCTCGCGGCCATCCGACAGGGGACGATCGACTTGCAGTTCCGACGGTGGCGTCGACCCACCGTCAAGGCGGGGGGCACCCTGCACACCGCCGTCGGCCTCCTCGAGATCCTCTCCGTCGACGCCGTTCGCCTCGATGACGTGACACCCGCCGAGGCCAGGCGCGCCGGCTTCCGCGACGTCGCGGCGCTGTCGGCCTGGCTCGACACCACGCGTTCCGGCACGCTGTATCGCATCCGGGTCCGTTACGCCGGCAGGGACCCTCGTATCGCGCTGCGCCAGCAGGCAGACCTCGATCCGCACCAGCTCGAGGCGATCGCGCGCAAGCTCGACGCCATGGACGCTCGCAGCACGATCGGCCCCTGGACGCGCACCGCCATGGAGCTCATCGCCCGTCATCCCGGACGACTCGCCGAAGAGCTCGCCCACGAGATGGGCCTCGACAAGCATCCCTTCAAGGCCCGCATTCGCAAGCTCAAGGCGCTCGGTCTCACCGAGAGCCTCCCCGTGGGCTACCGCCTGTCCCCTCGCGGCGAGCGCGTGCACCGGTTCCGCGCGCGCACCTGAGCCTGCACGCCCCGGCGCCCTCGGTCCGCGATCACCGGGCCCGGCACGACCCGACCCGTTCCCCGTAGCACCCGGGGTCCGGCAACCCGTCCCCGGGGCTCGGCCCGAACCCGACAAAACCAAGCGCATTCCGCACCGACGCGCCGTTTCCCGTCCCCCGGGGGCCGCAATGGCCTCGCCGCGAGCTTCTCGAAGCCGGCCCCCGCGAGCAAGCTCGTCGTCTCGCTGCGCGACGCCGCGTCCGTCGAGCGCCCTCCCTTCCTCGTCCCGTCGCATCGCTCCTTGGCCCCCACGCCGATCCTTCCTCGTCGATCGAGCGCATCGACGCGGGAACCTTTCGTGTCGCGCCGTGTCACTCGCTCTACCCATTCGGAGAGTCGTCGTTTCATGTCGCCGCGCCGCCTGCATTTCATGGGGCTCGCGTGCGGGATGCTGATCTGGTCCTGCGCACCGACCGGTACCTCCGCGCTCGACCTCGAGCTTCCCGACGAGGATTCCTACGACCCGCCCCACGATCCCGCACCACCCGACGATTCCGGGCCACCCCGCATCGAGCAGGACCCCTCCCTTCCCACGCATCGCTGCCAGGTCTCCAAAGCCCCGCGCGAGGCGGTCGAGATCACCGATCCCGACGATCCCGGCTCGGGCCGCCTCCTCACCAAGCTCTCCGACGGTCGGATCCTCGGCCTTCCTCTCGAGCACACTCGCTTCGAAACCATCGTCGTCGGCACCGTCGCCGAGACCACCGTCACCCAGCGCTTCGGCAACCCCCTCGCTGATCCCGTCGAGGTCGTCTACACCTTCCCACTGCCCCACGACGGAGCCGTCGACGACTACTGGATCCGCGTCGGCGAGCGCCGGATCAAAGGTGAGATCCGCCGCCGCGCCGAGGCGCAGAAGATGTACGAAGACGCCAAGCAAGCCGGCCACAGCGCCGGCCTCCTCGAACAGGAGCGCCCCAACGTCTTCACGCAGCACGTCGCCAACATCCCCCCGGGCGAGACCATCGAGGTCGGCGTGCACCTCGTGCAGCCGCTGCGCCCCGACGGCGGCCGTTACGAGCTCGCCCTCCCCACCGTGGTCGGCCCCCGCTACATCCCGGGCACGCCCACCGGCACGCGCTCGGGCACCGGCATGATCGCCGACACCGATCGCGTCGCCGACGCCTCCCGGATCACCCCCCCCATCCTCGCCCCCGGGTTCCGGAGTTGCGGCGACCTCGAGATCGAAATCTCCATCGACATGGGCGGCCCGATCACCGCGCTGTCGACCGCATCGCACCGGATCGTCGTCGAGCCCGACGACCTGGGTGCCCTCGTCCGCCTCGACGAACGCTACGCCCTCCTCGATCGCGACTTCGTCCTGCGGTGGCGCCGCGACGGCACCGAGCCGCGCGCCACCCTTCAGGCCCAACCCGATCGCGACGGTGGATGGTTCACCCTCACCATCCACCCGCCCACGCACCTCGAGCCCGATCAGGTTCCCCCTCGAGAGCTCGTCTTCGTGGTCGACGCCTCCGGTTCGATGTCCGGTGCGCCCATGGACGTCGCCAAGGCCACCATGCGGCGCTTCATCGATGGGCTCGGCCCCGACGACGCCTTCCAGATCATCCGATTCTCCGAATCCGCCTCCGGACTCGGCCACGAGCTCTTGCCGGTGACCGAGGCCAACGTCGAGCGCGCCCTCGCGTACATCGACGCCCTGCAGGGCCAGGGCGGCACCGCCATGACCGACGGCATCCGCGCCGCGCTCGGCATGCCTCATCGCAGCGATCGCTTGCGTTTCGTCGTTTTCCTCACCGACGGCTACATCGGCAACGAACGCGAAATTTTCGACCTCGTCGCCGACGACATCGGTCAGGCACGCCTCTTCGCGTTGGGGGTCGGCTCCTCGGTCAACCGCTACCTGCTCGACGGCATGGCTCGCATGGGCCGCGGCAGCGTCACCTACGTCGACCTCTCCCAACCCACGCAACCCGTCGTCGATCGCATCTACGAGAAGTTGCGCCAGCCCGCCCTCGTCGACCTCGAGGTCGACGTCGAGGGCCTCGACGTCGAGAACCTCGTCCCCTCCACCCTCCCCGACCTCTTCATCGGCGAGCCCGTCGTCCTTTTCGGCCGCTATCACGGCCCGCTGACGGGTGGCATCACCCTGCGAGGCCGACGCGGATCCGACCGCATCGAAATCCCCGTCGAGATCCGTGCCGTCCGCGACGAGGACACCGACGGCGTGCGCTCGATGTGGGCTCGTCACCGCATCGACGAGCTCGAGCTCGACCCCAGCCTCACCTGGGCCCCCCGAGCACGCCGCGACCAGGTCACCGAGACCATCATCGACCTCTCGCTGCGGCATCGGGTCCTCACCGAGCACACCGCCTTCGTCGCCGTCGACCACACCCGCGTCGTCGACGGCCGCAGCCGCGAGACCATCGTTCAGGGGGTCGACATCCCGAGCGGCCTCGCCCACGAAGCGGTTTGGGGCCACGTCGGGCCCCCCCCGGGTCGCGCGGGAGCCCTCGGATCCATCGGTGTGGGCAGCGGTTCGGGCTACGGGGGCGGTCGCGGCGCCGGCTTCGGCGGCCGCGGCAGTCGAATCCCGAAGATCCGCTACGCCCGAGCCAAGGTCACCGGCTCGCTCGATCGCACCATCATCCGTCGTATCGTCCGCGCCCACATCAACGAGGTCCGCCACTGCTACAACCAGGGCCTCGTCCGCGACCCCACCTTGGCGGGGCGCGTGCTCATCCGTTTCGTCATCGACAGCCAGGGCAAGGTCGCCTCCGCGGTGGTCGACCAAACCACCCTCCCCGATGCCGCCGTCGGTCGCTGCATCGCCGGCGCCGTCGAGCGCTGGACCTTCCCCAGGACCGAGGACGGCGGTCGGGTCGTCGTTAACTACCCGTTCGTCCTCGGCGTCGGCTGACCTCGCGCCACTTCCCGAGACGAACATCACGATTCGCCCGCGCACGATCGCGCCTTCGTTTCCGCGCACTACCCCAGGGCATCCCCCGACCGAAACACGCGCGCATCGAAATCGCGCACCGACCACCCGCGTCGCCCACCCATCTCCGCGTTGACAACCCACCGACCGACCGGGCAGCGTGGGCTCCATCTCGTCTCGTTTGCGCCTGGCCTGCTCGGCGCTGATCGCCACGTCCCTCGTCACCTGCGAAAAGAAGGGCGGCGGCACCCAAAGCCCCGATTGCGACACGGAGATCCGCTACGACGCCCGCGAGATCTCCGGGCGCATCGACGTGGGCAAGTTCGGCGTCGGTCACCAGGTGGTGCGATCCGGCCTGCACCACGAGCTCCGGTTGCAGCCCGGGGCCCGAGGCGGCGGCCGTGATCGGGGGCTCGGGGGCACGAGGCGCCGAGGTGCGTTTGCAGCCCGGCGTGACGAGGGCAGAGGTCGCGAGCGCCAGGTGTTTCATCGGGGGCCTCCGAAGCCGATCTCGAGGCCGGCGTGCCAACGCCAGGCGCGACCAAAGCCCTTGCGGACACCCGCTTCGAGCTCGACCGCCTCCAGATCTACGTCAACGACGTGCCGATCCACGGCTCCGCCGGAATCGACCTGCGCGGCCGACGAAGCCGCCACCACGAGCGCGACATCGACGTGGAGCTCCTCCCGGGCCGAAACGAGATCCAGGTCTCCGTCCTCAACAGCGCCGGTACCGAGCCGCTCAAGGACACCGTCGAAGTGGTTTCCGCCGCGCCCG
The DNA here is from genome assembly GCA_964650105.1 of uncultured Nannocystaceae bacterium. Taxonomy (GTDB): domain Bacteria; phylum Myxococcota_A; class Polyangia; order Nannocystales; family Nannocystaceae; genus CAZYSW01. The sequence continues at coordinate 12,377 of CAZYSW010000053.1, read as the reverse complement.
CCACCACGCCCGACCTCTACGTCGTGGCCGTCGGCGTCTCCAAGTACGCCGACCCCCGCATGAACCTCGAGTACGCCGCCAAGGACGCACGCGACATCGCCAACCTCTTCGAGAGCCAGAAGTCTCGCTACCGCAACATCCACATCATCCGGATGCTCGACGAGAACGCCAAGCGCGAGACCATCCTGGCGGCGCGCAAGAACCTCGAAGCGACCCGCATCGACGATCACGTCGTCGTCTTCGTCGCCGGCCACGGCATGCTCGACGAGAACCTCGACTACTACTTCGTCACCCACGATTTCGACAAGGACGCTCCCTCCCGACGCGGCCTCGCCTACGACCAGCTCGAGGGCTTGCTCGACGGCATTCCTGCCCGACGCAAGCTCATGCTCATGGATACCTGCCACTCCGGCGAGGTCGACGAAGATGCCGTCCGCACGCCGCCTCCGCTCCCGGGCACCGTCGACACCGGCCGCGGCACGGGCAAGGTCAGCGTCGCCTCCGACTTCCGCACCTTCAGCTACGGCGGCGCGGTCGTCAGCACCGATCGCTCTCAGGAGATCCTCGCCCAACTCTTCGCCGACTTGCGCCGCGGCTCGGGCGCCATGGTCATCTCCTCGGCCAGCGGTGCCGAGTACGCCCTCGAGTCCGCCCAATGGAAGAACGGCGACTTCACCTACAGCGTCCTGCAAGGCCTCACCACCGGCATGGCCGACCTCGACCGTGACGGCACGATCCGCGTCTCGGAGCTCAAGAACTACGTGGTCGACGAGGTCCGCCGCCTCACCAACGGCGCCCAGACCCCCACCTGCCGCCGCGAGAACCTCGAGTTCGACTTCCCCGTCTTTTGACCCTTCGCCCCTCGCGGTTCGTCCTCGCGCGACGACGGCACCAGGCGCTCGCTCAGCGCTTCATGGCGATCTCCACGAAGATCCCGTCGTCCGCGGTCACGTACTCGTAGCAACCGATCTCGACGAGCTCGGTCGGCTCCGACACATCGAACGTGCACAACCGGCCGCCGCTCTCGTCGGACCGCCCGGTACCGACCAGCAGCAGGTTCCTGTCGGGCGACTGCACCCAGTCCATCCGGTGCTCGTCGTCCGCCAGCACCCAGTTGGGACGATCCCCGGTCGCCGTGTGGAAGATCCCTACGTGTCCGTCCGGACCGGCCACCACGTACCGAAGCCCGTCCCCTGCCCACATATAGGTCGCCACGTTCTCGCCGGCGCCGAGCGCATGCGACACCTCGGCGGCCCCGTTTCCGTCCACCCGACGCAGCGTTCGCGTCCCTTGCGGCCCCGGGTCGTCCACGTACGCCAGCCGGGCACCACCCGGCTCGAACTGGAGGGTTCGCCCGTCCACGCCCGCCTCGTCGAACACCGTCGGCACGTGGATCGTGGTCGGTACCGCGGTGAGCTTGCCCTGGTACTCGCGCGCCGCCCACGTCCCCGCGTCGTTCACCCTCAAGGTCGTCCCCGGTTGCGCCGGCGCAGCCCCCTCGATCAACGTGAGGTCGGTCCCGTCCGAGTTCACCGAGAACAGCCCGTCGGTCGCCAGGTACACCAGCCGGTTCCCGTTGCCCGATCGCGCCACATCCACGACGCCGCCACTCGGATGCGAGATCACCTCGATGCCGCCGCGCTCCCCCACGCACAACTCGGCGCCCGGGTACTCCTCCGTCACGTCGGCGACGAAGTTCAGCGAGTCACCTTCGGGTCTCCAGTACCCGTACGTCGGGACCCCGGTCAGCGGGGTCGCCACGATCCCCCAGCTTTTTCCGTCCGCATCGAACACCCACAGCTTCTTTTGGACCGATCCATCCGGCTTGGAATGCATCGAGAACCGGTCCCCCAGCGGACCCCACTCCCAGTACATCTGCGACACGTCTTCGTTGTCGCCGGCGAAGTCGAACACCATCGTCGTCTGTTTGCCATCCGCCGTCACGCGACGCAGAATCTTGTTCTCGGTCATCCACGCCAGCTCGGATTCGACGGGCGACCACGCGAACTTCACCACCGGCTGCGCATCGTACGTCAGCGAGGCGGTCTCGCCCGTCCACACATCCGCAGCATACAACGTGTCCCCGCGCCGGAACGCCACGAACCGCCCGTTGGGATGCAGCGCCGGCATCGTCCACGACCCCTTCACGTGCACGCTTTGGAGCCCCACGGGCGACAACCCCAAGATCTGCTCGAAGTCCGGCGTCGCCGAGTACAGCCGAATCGTTCCGCCCGCCACATCCGAGAACACGATCCGATACGGGCTCTCCTCGATCTCGCCTCCGGTCGTACCCGTCTCGTCCTCCCCCGTCGTCGCCGTCTCGTCCAACCCACCGCTCGAGCCATCGACGCTGTCGCCCGCGGTCCCGCCCGTCGACCCTTCTTCATGGCCACCCGAGCTCCCGTGCGCGGTCTCGCCCTCCCCGTCGGTATCGGCCCCTTCGGTTTCCGCCATCCCCGGCCCGGCATCGCCACCGCATCCGGTCAGCGCGCCCATCGCCAGCCCCGTCGCCAGGCCCCAGGCCCAACGAATTCTCCCGCTTTCCACGTTTGCGCAGTCCATGCGCCGGAGCAGTACCCAACCCCCCGGTCCCGGTTTAACCGCACGTCGCGATTCCCCGCCGCGGCGGGCTCCCCGCACCCCTCCGCGACCGACGAAAGTTCCACGCCGGCGAATATCGGCGGGGTGGATCCAGTCGCAAGCCTGTGCGCATGGCCGGCGTCGTCGATGATACGCAGAAGCTGGGGGCGCCCGGGGAAACCCGGGGCGGATCCCAGGGGGCCTGCGGGGGTGAAAGCGCGGAGGCCGTGGCCCGCGCCACGACGATGACGGCCCACAGCGCGGGATCGAACGAAGATCCATGGGAGGGTCGGTTGCTCGGCGGGCGCTATCGGCTCGGGCGACGGCTGGGCGCGGGTGCGATGGGCGCGGTGTACCGCGCCCATCACGAGGTCCTCGCGCGACCGGTGGCGGTGAAGGTGCTGCGGCCCGAGCTGGCCCACAAGCCCGCGGTGGCCGAGCGCTTCGAGCGAGAAGCGCTGGCGGCCTCGCGGCTCGACCATCCCAACTGCGTGCAAGTGCTGGACGCCGGGACCACGAACGACGGCCTGCGGTACCTGGTGATGCCGCTGCTCGAGGGACGTGACCTCCGTGCGCTCCTCGGCGAGGGCCTCGACCCCGCGCGGGCGATCGATCTGACGCTCCAGATCCTGTGCGGGCTGGGGCATGCGCATCGTCGTGGCTTCGTGCACCGCGACGTCAAGCCCGAGAACGTGCTCGTGGTGGAAGACGACGACGGGCGATCGGTCGCGAAGTTGGTGGACTTCGGGCTGGTGAAGCTGCTCGACCTGCCGCGGGGCAAGACGATCACGCGCGTGGGATTCGTGTTCGGGACGCCCTGGTACATGAGCCCGGAGCAGGCCGCGGGCGAGCCCGTCGATGCGCGGGCGGACCTGTATGCCGTCGGCGCCATGCTGTACGAGATGCTCAGTGGCGCACCGCCCTTCGACGCCGACTCGATGTCGCGCGTGCTGTACATGCACGTTGCGGCCGATCCCCGGCCGTTGCCTTCGAGCGTGCCGGCCGGTGTCGCCGAGGTGGTGATGCGCCTTCTGGCCAAGGAGCCCCGGGATCGCTACGCGAGTGCGCGTGCGGCTGCGGACGCGCTGCGGGCTGCGGCCGCCCAGGGGTACGGGCGTGCGTTCGGGAGCGCGGAGGCATTGCCACCGTCGGTATCGGGCGACGAGGGGAAGGCGTGGGTCCTGGGCGAAATCGATGCCCGGTCGAGCACGGGCCAGGTGCCTTCGTTCGGTGCGTGGTCACCCAGCGCATCGATGAGGTCGGTCACCGGATGGTCCGACGGTGGCGCGCTGCTTCACGAGCGCGTGCCCACCTCGAGCCGCCGCGAAGTCGACTCGCTGCTGGGCAGTGGAGGTCGCGGGCAGAAGGTGTTCGGTGCGTTCGCGGGGTTGATGACCGCGGCGATCGGCGTGCTCGCGGCCGCGTTCGTGTGGAGCGGTGGAGCGCAGGCCAGCGTGACGAACACCGAGCCCCTGACGGCGACGACCGAGGTGTCGGAGACCGAGGTGTCGGAGACCGAGGTGTCGGCTCCGGTACGAGAGGGTGCCGACGATCGGTTGGCACAGGCCGGAGCCACGGCGCGGGACGACGCCGACACGCTCCTCGCCGAGGGGGTGACCGGGGCCCGCGGATCGGCGGTGGCGACCGAGCCGGTGAACCCGGACCCGGAGAAGGCCGAAGGCGCGAACGTGCCGGCCGCGAACGCACCCGACACCAAGCCCGAGGCGACGTCCCGGACGAAGGTGACCGAAAAGCCCAAGCCCACGCCGAAGGCGACACCCAAACCCACGCCTCCGTCGAAGTCGACGCCCGAGCCGAAGGAGGCCAAGCCCGCCTCCAAGGAACCGGTGAAGGTGTTGCGCCCGACCAAGCCGCCACGCACGAGCGATCCCGCGAGCAAGCTTCCCTCGTCGGGCAGCGACGGTGAGAAGCGACGACTGTCGCCCGCGCGGCCTCCTCGTCAGGTCTGAGCGCGCGCCCGAACGACACCCACGACCGCTCTCGGCTTTTCCCTCACGGAAGCGTGAAGCGGCTCAAGAACGACCACATGTGCGAGTTCGCGTCGATTTCGTCGCTGTAGGGCCCGATGATTCCGATGCACAGCGCCTCCGAGCCGCCCGGCCAGCAGTGCCCCATGGCTTCCAGGGTGCAAAGCTCCACCTCGACACCCTCGGCACATTCCGTCCACCGCTCGCACCGCGAGCTTCCGTGCATCGTCGTCTCCGTCGGCTCGGCGCCGCACCCGTTTTGCGCCGCCCACTGCAACATCGCGCTGCGGCCGTTCTGATACGTCACCAGGTTGTCTTCGGTCCCATGGTACGCCACCACCGGCACCGCCCGCCCCGGTTCGCAATCGGCGATCCCCATCGCTCCTGCGACCGGCGCCACGGCTGCGAACACGTCGTTCGCCTCGCATGCCAACCGGTGTGACATGTACCCGCCGTTCGACATCCCCGTCGCGTAGACCCTCTGCGGGTTCACGCACAGCCGGTTCGACAGCTCGGCCACCACCTCGCGCAGAAACCCCACGTCGTCCACGCCGCTGCTGGCCGCCGTCCCGCAGCAAAGCCCCGCGTTCCAGGAGTTGTTGGTCCCCTCCGGGTACGCCACCACGAAACCCTCTGCGTCCGCCACCGGGTTCATTCCCGAGAACGTGATCTGCTGCGCCGGATTCGACGTGAACCCGTGCATGTTCAGCACCAGGGGCGTGGCCGAAGACGCGTCGTACCCCGGTGGCACGTGCACCAGCACTCTGCGCATCACGCCGTCGAACTCCAGCATCAGCTCGTGATCACCGGCCCCCAGATCGTCCGCCACGGGGCAATCGACATCCGGCGGATCGCCGGTGGTGTCCCCGGATCCGTCGTCCGATCCCGACGAGTCCCCCGCAGTCATCGCGTCGGAATCCGTCCCGACCGACTCCGTCGACCCACTCGTCGGGCTCGAGCTCGGCGCTTCCGATCCGCTCGACCCCGACTCGGTCTCTTCGCCGCTCGCTCCTTCGCCCGACGACTCGCCGCATCCGAGCCCCAACACCAACCCCAGAACCCAAGCGCCCCGGCACCTCATCTGCACGACGATACCAAGTCTTCCGCCTGCCCAGCACCCCGATCCGTACCCGAGGGCCGCCCGTGCGCACGCACCACCCTCGCGTCCACGAAATCCCCTCCGACCTATATGCTCCCGCCATGCCGTTGCACCCCCTCGCTCCCGAGGATCTCGTCGCCCATTTCACGCGTCCGGCAGACGGCGCCCCCATTCCGGGCGCGCCCCAGCCCTACGAATGGTGGTACTTCGAGTTCCATTTCCCCGGCCCCGCGCGCGATCCCGAAGGCGAGCCGCTCCCCGGAGCCGGCCCCGGCATGGACGACTGGGTGATCGTCCTCTCTTTTCACCTCCCTCACTTCCTCGATCCCGTCCGCCTCATGGACGTCTCGCTCGGCGGCAATGCCCGCGGCGAGGGCACGCAGATCCATCCGACCTTCGACTACTCGGGCCTGGCGATCTCGATCTACCGCTGTACGCCCACCCGTCCGCTCATTCACACGCTCGTGGGCTTCTCGGCGACCCGCACCACCGAGGCGTTCGCCTCCACCACCCGTCCGTTTTACGCCCGCTGGGGCCACCCCGCAGCCCCCGTCGTCGAGCTGAAGGAAATGGCCGACGGCAGCTACCGCATCCGCGTCGACGACCAGGGCTGGTGGGCCGAGCACGGCCTCGTCGACACCAAGTTCCAGGGGCGACGCGTCCGCGAGCTCCAGATCGACATGGACTTGCGATTCTCCGAGCACTCCCCCGGCTTCAAGGTCGACGACGGTGTCCTCGTCCACGATCGCTGGGGTGGCGAGCACCACTGGGTGCTGCGGATGCCCGACGCCAGAGTCACCGGCCGCGTCGAGTTGCGCGCCGAAGGCCGCACCGTCTTACGGCAGGAGAACATCTCGACCATCGGCTACCACGATCATCAATGGGGACCTCACCTTCCCAGCGACGTCATGCACGAGTGGAGCTGGGGCCGCGTCCTCGTCACTCCCGACGAGCGGCCCGACGATCAGGATCTCATGGTCTTCTTCCGTTCGCTCCCCATCGAGCGCGACGCCGATCCCGCGGTCGCCCCCCGAGGCGCCGACACCCTCGTCTACGTCCCT
>CAZYSW010000053.1:0-5639 GCA_964650105.1 uncultured Nannocystaceae bacterium | reverse complement strand
TGCAGGTCGCATGGCCGTCGCGCTCGACCCTCCTGCCGGTCGCGACGCAGTCGTTCCCGGCGGTTGGGACGACGTCAACTATCCGCTGAAGACCTACGATCCCGTCGAAGTCGTCGCGCCCGAGGCTCGTATTCTTCCCGACGTCTGCAAGAGCCTCGTCCCCGGTCGCCCCCGCAGCGGCCCTCCCTATTACCTTCCGCCCGACGACTCGCGCTTCTCGTTTTGGGGCTGGCTCGCCATGCTCGTCGGTCGCCCCCTCGCACGACGTCGCCTTCGACACGAGATCGGCTACTGGGGCGTCGTCACTTGCCACGGCCGCGGCCCCACCGGAGACGACGGTGCCATCCAAGAGCACGAGCTCGTGATCACCCAGCGCGGCGCCACGATCGAGCCCTGGCCCTTCTACAACCGCTACATCCCCCGCGCCGCGGTCTCACGCGGCTCCGGTACCCGCCGCCGCGACCGCATCCAGTTCGCCCTCTCCGAATACATCGAGCTGCACGAGCTCCTCCACCTCCGCCCTCCACGCCGCTTCATGGGCAAACCCATCCACGAAGACCTCCTCGGCATGGCCATCTTCTCCGAGTTCATGACCACCATTCACCCCGGCGCTCCCAAGCTCCGCCACCTCCTCGCCCACTTCAAATGACCCTCTCCCGCCCATCCACCGCCTCGCACGAAACGCGAAGACCTCGGGGCAACGGGCGTGGATGCCGACATTCGCCGCGGCCTTACTGCGGCTCTCCTGCTCCGGAGTAGACCGCCGTCATGGACCGCCCCGATCTCAACAGCGCCAGCTACGACCAGCTCGTACGGATCCCCCACATCGACGACGCGCGGGCGCGGCTCATCATCGAGCGCCGCCCCTTCCGCGGCTGGGACGATCTCGGCGCGCTCGGATTCGACGAAGACGTCGTCGCCGGCCTCCGCGCGGCCTTTTCGCTGGGCACCGAAGCGACCGAGGCGGCCGAGCCTGCCCCGCGCCGCGCCGACGACATCCCCGGCGACGTCACCGAAGCCCCCGAAGAAGAAGGCCGCGCAACGTCCTGGTTCTGATCACCGTCACCCGCGCAACCCATCCGAACACACCGCGCACCTTCGAGTCCCCCGCCGTTTCCGACGCTATCCTCTCGGCATGCCGGGCGCGCCGAAGCTCGATCCCGCCGACCTCGAGCACATCACTGCGATCACCCTCGCCGACTACGAGCGCCGCGCCGAAGCCTTCTGGGAGGGCACCCGCGACCACGACGTCCAGCAGAATCGCGAAGCTCTCTTGCGGCACATCGACGCCGAGTCCCCCTTTCGCATCCTCGACTTCGGCTGCGGCCCCGGTCGCGACCTCCTCGCCTTCCGCAACCTCGGCCACGAGCCCGTCGGCCTCGACGGCTGCCCCCGCTTTTGCGAGATGGCCCGCGCCTACTCCGGCTGCGAGGTCCTGCACCAGAACATGCTCGCCCTGCAGCTCCCCGCCGAGTCCTTCCACGGCATCTTCGCCAACGCGTCGCTCTTCCACGTCCCCACGCAAGAGCTCCCTCGCGTGCTCCGAGAGCTCCGCGACGCCCTCCGTCCTCGCGGCGTTCTGTTCGCCTCCAACCCCCGCGGACCCGACACCGAGGGCTGGAACGGCTCCCGCTACGGTGCCTACCACGATCACCCCACCTGGCGCGCCGTCGTCGAATCCGCCGGCTTCGAGGAGCTCGAGCACTACTACCGCCCCCCCGGCCTCCCTCGCCACCAACAACCCTGGCTCGCCACCATCTTCCGCAAGAGCGCGTCTTCCCCCTGATTCACCGCCCCCTCGACACGTTCGCCGATACGCTCGCGCCCTACGGCTGGGCGCCTCGGAACCTCGCCGAGCACCCCTCCCTCAATGCGCGCGAATCGTGAACTCGGTCGGGCTGGTCCGGATCACGCTGAACCAGGTGTCGCCTTGGTGGATCAAGTAGCGCTGCATCGCCCGATACTGCTCGTACACGTTCCCGCCAGCACCACTGCCCGAAAGCAGGGCATGGACCTGGTCGACGATTCCTCGCGACAGTGGCGGTGTCGGCGGAAGATTCACCACGACACTCCCCCAAGCCGGCACCACCTCTCCCTGGACCCGTAGCGGCGTGGCGAGCTGACTGACGCCACTTCGTCCTCTCACCTTCGTGACGATCGCTTCGGCGATCCGTCGAGCGAGGTCACCGTCGGCGACCGGAGGCGTCACCATCGTGATCTCCAGCCGCTCCGTCCGCCCCAGCCTACGCAGATGCTCGGGCGGGTCGCGATACGTGACGTACGCGTCGGGCGTGCTCCGGACGTTGGGAACGTTCGACCGGCCATCGGGGATCATGTGCAGTCGCTGAGGACGAAGATCCGGGTGAGACGCAAAGCGCCCCAGCGTGTCGAGCTGCGCCGTCGCTCCCCTGTGAACCAGTCCGCCTGGACTTCCGCGCCGCAACCTCAGGTACTGCTCGAACAACGCTTCGAGCGTCTCCTCCGAGTCACTGAGCACCGACGAAAGGCGTCGCCTAAACAGCAGCGCACGCTCCAGCACCTCGCCGATCAACGCCGGCGTCAAGTTGCCGTCCACGATCCGTCGCGCCAGCCGCGCCGAGAAACTCTGCGGGATCCGACCTAGAAGGCGGCGCCCCAAGAACGGCTGCCAGACATGGTACAAGTCCGCCGCGAGGCTGATCAGGGCCTGGCACATACGCCTCCTGTGGGCCACACGGCCAGATCGCCGGGAAGCTCGAGCTGACGTCCCAGTCGAACCATGAGGGCCTCGGCGCCCTCGATCACGAACACGAAGATCGTCTCCCCGGCCTCCGCCACACGTCGAATCGTCCCGCGAACGAACTCCCCCGCCACCTCCAACACACCGTCGGCGACGATGAACGCCGTCTGCATGAATCGGTGGCGAAGTTGCCGAACGACCAGTCGGTGCCGTTCCAACACCGCCCTGGCTGCCCGCGACAGGCTCCGACTCACGACTCGGCCCATCACACGGGTCGCATCGCCCACCCTGTCGGCGATGCGAAAGATCCCCGCGAGCCCTTGCGCCCCCCGCAAGCCCACCAACGCTCCGCGAATCGCCGCTGCCACGCCCCCCGTAGGGATCTCCGTGACGATCTCGAAGACGATCGAACCCAGCAGTCGGCCAGCCATGCGTGCACGCTGCGGGATCTCGCTACTCGCGAACTCTCGCCCCCATCGGAAGATCGCCTCGATGAGCTGATTCGCCAGCGCACGCACCGTGTCGCTGAAGCGCGACAGAGCGTGCGCGATCCCGTCGAGTGCCGCCCGCAGGTTGCCGAACAGCTCCAAGATCCCCTGGACTTGCTGCTCTACTCCTTCCGCGAACCCATACCCGAACTGCAAGATCGGATTGGCCTGCAACCGACCCAACACGGCGCGGTACAACGCCACGTCGTTTCGGTGTGTGAGCCACTGCGCCACGCTGAATGTGACCTCGCGTCCCGTCTCGATGTTTTCGGCGACGATTCGTCCTCCAGAGCGCAACGACGGAGCTGAGGTCACCGATGGTCGTCTCGATGAGCCGCCAATCCTGCGCGAAGCGAAGATCGGCAACGTAGGTCAGGCCCACCGCTTCCAGAGGCGTACACGCCACCTTCAGGCGCCCTCCCCGCGTCGCGGCCTCCAGCGCCGCCGCAGGCGCGGCCTCCATCAAGGGGTGCAAATTCCGGTACGTGAAGCGATACGAGACCTCGGCGGGTCGGATCGCCTCGCACAGCATTCGCGTCTCCGGCGGCGTCTCGGTCACCTCGTCCTGGGGCGTCTCGTCGGGCTCCGCTCCGTCGAGGATCTTCAGCCCCTCCGCGTCTGCGCGCGGATCGTACGCCCCGGTACGCGGTGTATTGACGACGTTCCCCAGTGACGGCTTCGAGAGGTTCGCGTGATGCGGCTGCTCTTCCACGTCGCCTTCCTCGCTTTCTGCAGCCGTCGCGCCTCCTTCATGGGGCCGAACGAACCGCGGTAACGTTCGGTGGGGCTCGTACCGCCACACGTGAGACCGTTCCCGCGAAACGACCCCTGATCGATCGAACAGGTAGCCACCACCCGTTCCGAGTGTTTCGGTCGCGCCACGAACTCACGAGCCCTCGTCGAAGCGTTCATACGGCCCGCACCGGCCGGTTCTGGATCCTCACCCGTTCACACCCGAGCGTCGCGCTTTGCACGGGCGACCTCGAGCCCGCGCCGGCACGTCGCCGTGCGACGCTGGCGTGCCCTCAGCTCCGCGAGCCGCTCTTGGCCGAGGCCACTTCCGCGTCCTCGCCGTCGGCCTTCTCGTCGTCGGCCTCTCCGTCCTCCGACTCCACCGGCACCTTTCCGAATCGCACGTGAAAGTGCCGATCGTGACCGGGCCAGTGGTAGAATACGGCGTCTTCGTCGTGCCCGCGGGGGTACTCGAACAGCCGGTGCAGCTCGGCCTCGTCGACCCCCAGCGACTGGGCGTGCTCGAACAACCGCTTCTGTACCTTGTAGTCCATGAAGATCACCGCCACGTTCTCGTCGGCGGCAAAGCTCCTCACCAACGCCCACGAACGCGTCAGGTCCATCGTCTTGCGGCCGTCCTCCGACGTCTCGAACACGTACCCGATGTCGACGTCGCGCCCCTCCTGGTGCGACACATGCTCGCGCAACGGACCGCCGTTCTTTCGACTGATGTCCCCCACCTGCACCAGCGGAGCATCGGGATGCACCTCCCGGTAGCGCGCGATGGCAGCCACGATGCCCTCGATCGTCGGCGGCGTCCCCCAAGCATTGGCCGGGCGCCGAATGTTGTACCCCTCACCCAGCGGAAGCTGCACGCCACCCTTGAACCATCTCCGATGCGTGTAGCGGCGTAGGGTCGTGCAGACCCGCAGCTTCTCGCCGACCCGGATCATGCTGCTCTTGCGCGACTTCAGCCGCTTGTTGTGCCGCTTCAGCGACGCCTTGCTCACGGCATAGTGCGCCGCGATCCCGCCCAGCGTCTCGCCCTGCTTCACCGTGTGCGTCACGATGCGGCCCCCGCCCTCGCACTTCTGCGGCGTGGTCATCGAAAGCCGCTTCGCCCGGCAGACGTCGAGCTTCTGCCCCACCCGCAATCTGTTGGGGTTCTTCTTCAGGGCCGGATTCGCCGCGATCAGGTGCTTTTCGCTCACCCCCAACTTGCGAGCGATCCCCGACACCGTCTCGCCCTTCTTCACCGTGTGCTCGCACTTGCTCTCTGCGGCCAAAGACGGTCGCGAAAGCCCTCCCACGAGCATCATCGACACCAAGATCGGCCAGACGCGCACGCCGATCCCCTACCACGATCGTCCGGCCTCCATCCAGACGTACATCACCCCCGATCGTCCGCGCCGCAGCGCTGCCACACGCCCACCCGCAACGAGCCGCTCCACAATCGGCGATCTTCATGGAGCAACCCCCGCACGACCGCCCCCCCGCCACCGACGCCCTCCACCGCCCACACGAAGCTCGAGCAGCACCACGAGTCCCCCGAAGACCGCGCAACCCTGCACGAGCGTCGCGCCCCGACCTCCCCGCCACCAACCGAGCTTCGTCGAAGGCTGCGTCGCCGCCTCGATCGCCTCCGGCCCCGACTTATTGGCCGCCGCTCGAACGGACACCCTCTCGGCACGCGACGGGGT
>CAZYSW010000052.1:3715-18411 GCA_964650105.1 uncultured Nannocystaceae bacterium | reverse complement strand
AGTGGCAGACCGGCAACGAATCGGTCTCGGGCCGTACGGTGGCCGTGCAAGGTGCCGGCGCCGTGGGCCGCCACCTCATCCGTCATCTCCACCAGGGGGGCGCGCGCCTGGTCGTGGCCGACATCGACTCCGATCACATCGCCCGCGCGGTCAAGGATCTCGATGGCATCGAGGTCGTCGCGCCCAGCGAGATCTGCGGGGTCGAATGCGACGTCTTCGCCCCCTGCGCCCTCGGAGCGGTGATCAACGACGAGACGATCCCCAAGTTGCGCTGTGGAATCATCGCCGGCTCGGCCAACAACATTCTGGCCGAGGACCGTCATGCCGAGGCGCTTCGCGAGCGCGGCATCCTCTATGCGCCCGATTACGTGGTGAACGCGGGTGGCCTGATCAACGTGGCCAACGAGCTGGAGGGGTACAACACCGATCGCGCCACGCAACAGGTCCAGGGCATCTACGACATCACCACGCGGATCTTCGAGATCGCTCGCGACGAGAACATCACGACCCTCCAGGCCGCCAACGCCCTGGCCGAGCGGAGGATCGAGGCCGTCGCCAAGGTCCGCGACCGATTCGTCGGCACCCCGCTCCGAGGCGGGCGGACGCGACACCTCGTCTGAGGGCGCCCTCGTCGACCGACGACGAACCCGCGAACGTCCGCGGGTTCGCCCCGAGGGGAACCTTGCGGTCGAAGGTCGCCTCCGACCGGTCTGCACGGAGTTTCGCCCACCCGAGACGCGCGCACGTGGGTCACGTGACCTTCGGTGACGTTGCGCCTCCTCGGCTCGCCCTGCGGCCTTCGGGTATCCTTCGTCCGTGCTGCCTTCTTCGGAGTCGGCACCGGTGACCGATGCCGAACGAGGGTCCGGTCGCCTGCTTCGACGCGACGTGGCCGCGGCCGTCGCCTTCGCGATCCTCTGGATTCTGCCCATCGCGAGCTCGGCCGCCCTCGGCTACCCGCCCGCCTTCCTTCCCACCTTCCTTCGCGACCAGTACAGCATCTCCTGTCTGTTCTCGAGTCGCCCTACCGCCTTCGACGTCTACGGCATCCAGGTACGGCGCCAGGGCAAGCCGGCGTGGGAAGCGTTCGAGGAGAGCGAGCTGTTCGGGCTCGAGCCCTTCGGCCACCGCAACCGCTTCGATCGCTTCATGGCCCGTTGGGGTGTGCACCGCAAAGAGGCCCGGCAGGAACTCGCCGAGTGGATCGCCGCCGAAGATCGCCGCCGCGACGACCGACGCCCACCCATCATCGGCGTTCGTTTCCTCGTCGTCACCTTCGATCCCGTGCGAGCCCCCCCGCCCGAAGGTCCCTGGAAAAAGCCTTCCTTCCGCCCCGGTCCCCACCACCGGCCCCGCGTCATCTCCAGCCACCTGGTGGAGGCGACGCCATGAGGGATCATCGCACGCTCGGGCGTCGGCTCGTCGATCTCTGCTTCGGTCCCACGGACGGCGTTCGCCTGCGCACTTTCGAAGTCGCGCTCACCTACAGCCTGATCGTCTACACGCTGTCGTGGTTACGGCACGCCTACGAGTGGCTGACCCCCGCGGGGTTCCACCCTTCGACCACCGCCACCGGCGGCCACCAGCTCCCGCTTCCGCTCCTTTCCGAATCGACCCTCCCCGTCTTCGTCGTCGTCTACCTGGGCTCGATGGTGGCGCTGGTCCTCGGCAAGAAGCGTCGTGTCGCGCTCGCGATCCTGCTTCCCTGCCTGATGTACGCCACGTACGTCGATCGCGTCTCGGCGTTCTCGATGAACAAGATCTACGTGGCCGCCTACCTAGTGCTTTTGCTCGCGCCGCCGCTGCGTTCCACGGGCCCGCTCCGCAGCGCCTGGCCGCTGCGCGTCCTGCAACTGACCATGATCATCCAGTACCTGGGCGCTGGGATCTGCAAGGCCGTGCACGGCGACTGGCTCGCGCACGCCGACACCTTGTGGTACCAGGTGCAGCTCCCCTATCGCACGGCGATCGGTGCCTGGATGATCCGGGAGATCGACCGGACCTGGTGGGCGCTGATGCAGCACGCCGCGCTCGCCTTCGAGCTCCTCGCTCCGCTGCTGTTCGGGCTTCGCCGCCTGCGTCCGATCGCCTTCGTCTGGGGCCTCGGCATGCATCTCGGCATCGCCCTCACCATGTACAAGGTGGGCTTTTTCGGGCTCCAGAACGTCGGCTTCTACCTCCTGTTCGTCCGCCCCGAAACCCTTCATCGTCTCGTCTCCGCGCGCTCCGGCGCACGCGATGCGCAGCCGCAGGGCACGCCCCTCCAGAACCCACCGACGACCACCGACCCGCCCACGTGATCGGCCCGGCGTCGATCCACCCTGGGTACCTTCCTCGCGACCCGCTGCCTCGTCGGATCCCCGGGACGCGGGCACCCGCTTCGCGGGTGAGCCTCACGAAGGTTGCGGCGTCGGATCGCTCGCGCAGCGGAAGCCCACGCCATGGCTGTGGGCCTCGGGTTCCTGGGCGAACCGCAGGGCAGGGTCCGCGAACTCGGGCATCGTGCTGTTGAACGCGCCCCCGCGGATCACTCGCTTCTCGGCGGCTTCGCCCGTGGGCGGCTCGACGTCCGATCCCGGATAGGGCGCGAACTTGTCCACCGTCCACTCAAACACGTTGCCGACGATGTCGTCGAGGGCGCGTTGCGAGCGGCCCGCGGGGAACGAACCGACGGGGGCCGTGCCCGGATAGCCGTCGTCCTCGTCGTACATCGTCCCCCCGGGGTTCATCCCCTCCGCCTCGCGCCACCGGGTGCACTCGGGACCGCAACCGTTGGTGTTCGCCGCGCTCGGCGGGTCGTCACCCCACGGATACACGCGCCCGTCGGTGCCTCGCGCCGCGAACTCCCACTCGGCTTCGGTCGGCAAACGCTTGCCCGCCCACTTGCAGTACGTATCCGCCTGCGTCCATGTCACGCAGTTGACCGGATGATTCTCGTGGCCCTCGATGGCCTCGTTGCACAGCTTGCTGAACGACGCGCGCGCCTTCTTCCAATCGTCCTCCGCCATCGATCCCTGCGGCCACCACGACTCGCGACGCGCCCGCTCGCACTGCCCGATCTTCGAGCATTGTCGATACTCCCCGACGGTGACCTCGTGCACGTCCAGGCAGAACGCCTTCATGTCCACCTTGTGTGGCGGTCGGGCGGATTTCAACGCGGGGTGCTCCGAGGTCGACCCCATGAAGAAGCTCCCTGCTTCGATGAGCACCATCCCCTCGGGGCACGCGAGTGCGGGGGCAGCAGCGTCCGCCGATGCCTCTTGGGTGGAATTCACCTCGCCCGAAGCCGCCGCGCTCTCGTCGTCGCCGACCGCCTGGCTCGACGTCGCCACCGCCTTCGCATCGTCGTTGCCCTCGTTCGCGACGTCGCCATCGAACGCGAACACGGCCCCGGCGATCGCTCCGATCCCGATCACGCTACCGCCCACCAGCAGCATCGGGCTGCGCTTGCGGGGGGCCGCAGGCTCGGTCTCGGTCACGGCCTGGGCGCCCGGCGACGCATTCCTCTCCACGTCGCGGATGGCCTGCGCCAGCTCGTCGGCGGAGGCGAACCGATCGTCGGGGGCCTTGGCCGTCGCCCGCCGCACGATGGCCTGAATGCCGTCGGGCACGTCCACCGCCGGAGCGACCAGGCGAAGGTCGGGCAGGGGGGCGGTCGCGTGCTGCGTGAGCACCGACAGCGCGCTGGGCCCGACGAACGGTACCCGCCCCGTGAGCATTTCGAACATGATCACGCCCACCGCGTAGATGTCGGTGCGCGCATCGAGGGGAAGGCCCTGCCCTTGCTCGGGTGACATGTAGTCCACCGTCCCCATGACCACGCCCGTGCGCGTCATCCCGTCGGCCGCGTCCCCCGTCACCTTCGCGATGCCGAAGTCGAGCACCTTGAGGAGCTCGCTTCCGTCGGGCTGCTTGATCACCAGGCAGTTCTCCGGCTTGACGTCGCGATGGATGATCCCCTGCGCGTGTGCGGCCGAGAGCGCCGCCAGAAGTTGCAGCAGAAGGTTCCGCGCACGGGGCCAGGCCAGCCGCCCTTCTCGTCGCAGCAGATGCGCCAGGTCCTCCCCCTCCAGGTACTCCATCACGAAGTACACCGACCCCTGCGGCGTGTCGCCGAAGTCGGTGATGTCCACCACGTTCGGATGCCGCACCTGGGATGCCGCGCGCGCCTCCTGCAAGAAGCGCTCGACCACCTCCGCGTTGTGGCGGTACTGGTGATTGAGCACCTTGATGGCCACCGGCTTCTGAATCCGCCGGTGCACGCCCAGATAGACGTCGCCCATGCCGCCCCGCCCGAGCAGCTTCTTGATCTCGTAGCGCTCGAGCCCGTCGCGGATCAGCGCTTGGGTCTCGGCCTCGGGTACGCCGACCGACGCGAGGTTCGGCCGCCCCCCTCCGACCTGCGTCTTCGGTCCGAGCAGAGTCGGCCCCGAATGATCGTCCATGTCCGCCATCTCCTCGGCGCGACTACGCGCAGGTGCCCTCCCCGCACTTCTCCTCCGCCTTGGCTTTGGCCCTGGCCTTGGCGTTGCTCGCCGGCTTCTTCTTGGGCTGGGCCTTCGTTGCGGCCTTCACCGCGGTGGCGTTCACTTTTGGGTCGTTCGCCTCGGGGACCGATGCCTCCGCGCTCGCGCGCTCTTCGCTCGACGCCCCGGCACCCTCGTCCGATGCCGGCTCCACCGCGCTTTCGCTCGATTCGTCGCCCGCCGCGTCGTCGCTGGCCGCCGCATCGGCCTGCGCACCGCAGCTCCCCGCTCCGCAACCGCCCTCGGCCCCACACGCTGCGTCACCGTCGGCCGTCGCCGCTTCGGGTGGGACGGCGTCCGCCGAGGCGGGCACCTCCGTTGCGTCCTTCTGCTGGCAGGCGACGAGCGCCGCCCCGGAGCCGAGCAGAGCGAGGTGGGCAAAGATCGTCCTCGGGTTCATGACCGGCATCATCCCGTGCCGGGCAGTACGCTGCCAAGGCCCCTGTCGGATCGCTGGGCGGGTGGGGCGCGTGCTAGCTTGGTCCCGCGATGGCGGACCTCCCAAACGGCGTTGGTCTCGCGCTGCGATGGGCGTTCCTCGACGATCTGCTCGCCGACGGCATCCCGCCCGGCATCGATCTCCTCGAGGTCAATCCGGAGAATTATCAGCGTCGAGGGGGCTTCTTCGCCGAGGCGCTCGACGTCCTCGCCAGCCGGATCCCGATCTCGACCCATGGCCTCGCGCTCGATCTCGGCGGCGTCGATCCGCTCGATTCCGCCTATCTGGCCGACCTCCGGCGTCTGCTCGACCGTCTGGACGTGCCGTGGCACACCGACCACCTGTGCTTCGTGCGCTCGGGCGGTCGCTCGCTGCACGACCTCTTTCCGCTCCCGACCGACCGCGCCACGGTCCGTCACGTCGCCGACCGCATCGCCCGCGCCCGTGACGCGATCGGCCGCCCGCTCGCGGTGGAAAACGTGTCGCACTATGTGCGATGCGGCCCGCGGGGGGGCTCGGATGCCCCCTTCGTCGCCGAGGTCCTCGAGGCCGCCGACTGCGGGCTGTTGCTGGACGTCAACAACGTGGTGGTCAATGCGAGCAACCACGGCTTCGATCCCTACGCCTGGGTCGGCGCCGTCCCGCTGTCTCGCGTCGTCTCGATCCACGTCGCGGGAGGCGAGCGGTTACCGCGGTACCCACGGCACGTCATCGACACCCACGGCTCCGACCCCTCCGACGTCGTCCTCGACCTCCTCGCCCACGTTCTGCGCCGCACCGGCCCGGTGCCGGTCGTGTACGAGCGCGACCACGCGATCCCTCCGCTGCCCCAGCTCGTGACCCAGCTACGACGCGTGCGACGGGTCGTCGAGTCGGCGACGCCGACGGGCGAATCGAGCCGCACCAACGTCCACCGCGCGAGCACGCCGGCCCGACCGCTCCCGCGGATCGAGCTTCCCGATCTACGTCCCACGATGGGCCCATGGGTGCTCTCCCGACGAACCGAACCGCTCGCCACGCCCGCGGGCATCGAACCGACCGACCTCGACGTGTACCGAGATCTGGTGCGCACCAGCCTCCAGGCCGTCATCGATCGCTTCTTGCCCCGCACCCGCGCAGCGGTCGGCGACGCGAGCTTCCAGGCCGCGGTCGAGGCGTGGCTCGACGGACCCGCCTCGACGTCACCCTACCTGCGCGACGTCCCGCACGAGCTAGGTGCCTTCCTGCTCGCGCGGTGGCCCGACGATCCGAGCGTGCCCCCCTACGCCTGCGACGTGCTGCGTTACGAGCTGCTCACCCCCGAGGTCGAGGACGCCCTGGGCAGCGACCCCCCCGTCGATCCGCGAGGGACGTCCACCCCGTCGGCGACCGCCGGCCCGTCCACGCCACCGGCGTTCGGGCTGAACGTCCGCCTGCGCTTCGTACCCTCGGTCCGCTTGGCCCGGTTCGCCCATCGCGTGCACGAGCCCTGGGAGGGAGGCGCCCCGCGTCGTGGCCACACCGTGCTCTTGTTCTGGCGAGACGATACGGGCGACGCTCGAGTCCTCGAGCTGTCGGATCTCGGCGAGGCCCTGGTCGCATCGCTGATGCGTGGCGACGCCGTGGAGACCGCCGTCCGCAACGCCGCCGCCGCGATCGATCGGCCGCTCGACGACGCGCTCTTGGCCCGCATGGCCACGCTCCTGTCCGACCTCGCCACCCGCGAGATCACTACCGTCGCACCACGCGACGACCCGACCTGCGCACGCGCCTAGCCGGGGATCGCAGCGAGCCCTTCAACGCCCGCACCGGATCGCCGAGAGGTCTCTGCGCAACGCGGGGGCCAGCGCGATCGCTTCGTTCGCCGCGAGGCGGCTCGCGTCGCACAGGCCCAGCCGCGCCAGCGCCAGCGCGCGCCCCTTGAGCGCGTCGGCGTGGTGCCCTCGCTCGGCCGCATCGTCGCGCTCGCCAAAGATCTCGCTCGCCCTTCGGAACGCCTCGGCCGCGTCCTCGTCGTCTCCTCGGTTGTAATACGTCCACCCCAGCCCCTTGTAGGCGAGCGCGACCTCGTATTCGCGTTCGATCGCCGCGCGATAGGCTCGCTCCGCCGTCGCCCAGTCCCCCGCCCAGAAGGCCGCCTCGCCGTGAAGGAAGTGGGCCTGGCCGCTCGTATCGTTCTTTGACGCGACCGCCCAGTGCTCCTCGGCCTTGGCGTAGTTGCGGTGGGCCATGTTGAACGCGCCCAGCCACGCCGACAGGTGCCAAGGAGCCGCGATCGCCCGGTCGGTCATGCGCTCGACGTCCGGCCGACGGGACCGCGTATGCACCGGCCCGAACCGCGCCTCCAACGAACCGACCGTGGTCGACAGCGCCAGTTGGAAGTTGACGGAGGTCACCGGCATGTCCAGGTGTTCGAACCGGTCGACCTTGTGCCGCCTCGGGGTGAGGTCGACGCCCAGCTCCGTGAGCCGTTCTCGCAAGTCGACGACGTGGGTCGACCATCGGCCCACGGGCGCCTCCATGACGAGCACGGGCGTGCCATCGTCGAGCGCCGCGATGCCCGGCCGCTCGCCGAACACGATCCACGCATGCAGCCAGCCCACCATCAACCGCATCCCGTACAGGATCTCGAAGCTCGGCGCGCGGTTGGCCCCCGGCGGCGGGTGAACCGAGAGCTCGACGGGATGCTCCGGAAGCACCAGGTAGGTGTCGAGCGCAACCGTCTCGCGTACGCCCGGCGTCGCGGCGGCGATGCTCAGCGCGAGCACCGAGTCGGGGTCGCCCGGCTCCGATTCCACGCGTCGCACCCCTCCTGTCTCGGGGGCAGACCGAACGATCCCCCAAAACGTGGGAACCTCGCGTTCGCTCTCCCAAAACCGGTAGTGCCCGTTCGGGACGACGTCGGGAAAGAGGAAGTCCGACTCACCGGGGATCGTGATCGTCGTGCGGCCATGAAACGTGCGCCCATCGGACACCGTCAGGCGTGCGCCGCGGTGGATCGGGAAGTCCGCGAACGGTGCTTCGCTCGCGATTCGGTAACGGGCCTCTGCCCCGGGGGCCAGGCGATCGGGGCCCTCCTCGATGCGCCAAAAGAACGGCTGCAGCCCCCCGCTCTGCACGGAGAACCGCGGTGAGACCTCCGTGTCTCCGTCGTTGCGCACGACCACCTCCACGCCCTCGACGTGGTTTCCATGGGTCAGCAGCGGCTCCTCCACGCGCATCGTGAACGGCTCTCGACGCTGCGAGAACCCCACCAGACACAGCACCACCGTCGCGGCCGCACCTGCGATCGCGATGCGCGTGGGCTTCCACGACGGCTCCGGCGAGCCATCGTCGAGCTCGGGGCGCGGCCGCTCGCGAAAGAGGGCCAGCGCCAGCGGGATGGTGTTGAAGTACCAGTAGGACGTCAATCCGCGGTTGCCGAGCCACAGCGCGATCGCGGGCGCAATCCACAAGAGCTCGCGGAGCTGGCGAAAATGACGCGCGTAGATCCACACCGTCAACCCCAGCGTGCCGAACATCAGCGCGGAGTACACGGTCTTGGGCATGACGATCGCCCCCACCATGGTCACGGCCGAGAGGCCCTGGCCGAAGGTGATCATCGGGGCGCGGACCGGCTCCGACACGCCCAGCAACCAGTCGACCGGGCTCCACAGGACGAACGGGCCGTTGATCACGAAAAAGGTCGCCGTCGCCCCGGCCGCGAACTTCACGACCGCCCGTGCGCGCGCCGGTCGATCCCCGGGCGTCTCTCTCCAGATTCGAACCACCAGATATGGAGCGAGGACCCACGGTTGGTGCTTGTACGCGCACGCGAGCCCGTACCACACCGCGCGCGCCTGCGGCCGGTCCCACGTCAGCAGCATCGCCAGCAGCAAGACCACCCACACCGTATCGGTGACGCCCCCCAGCGCATACAGCACGAAGACCCGATCGGCGAAAAAGGGCGCCAGCACCAGCGGCCGCAGTCGGGGTCGCGTGTGGCGATACAACAGCGCCAGCGCGACGAACAGAAAGATCGGGTACACCGCCCAAATCGGAATGCCCAACCACTGAAAGGGCACCACGACCAGAAACGACAGCGCCGGGTAGGCGACACGGCCGGTCAGATCGCCATCGATCAACGGCGTAATCAAGTTGAATGGGGCGCGAAAGAGATTGAACGCCTCGACCATGCTCCATTCGTACGGATTCTCGCCCCGTCGCAGCAGGCGGGCGGCGTAATCCATGTAGATGGCGGCATCGGTCGTCGGCGTCGCGCTCTCGGTGTGGACCACCCACTGAATCTGCACGAACGACGCGAAGATCAACGCGAATCCGCAGGGTGGCGCCCATGCCTTGCGGACGTCGGCACGTTCGACGACGCCCATCGTGACGAGCACGAATCCCGCGACATAACCGCACGACATCAAGACCAGCGACACGGGATACAGCGGGACGGTGCCCGCGTCCCACAGGGCGGTGGCGCCCTTCCAGCAAAGCATCCCGACGACGATGAATCCGAGCCGTTCGATCAACTGTGAAGCGTCGTCTCGAGCCATCGCCGCAAGCGTGGCGCGCAGAATACCACGACGAATCCGAGCCACCACGCTGCCCCGCGGCAAGAAGGGCCGCCCGAGGGTTCGGCCTTTCGCGCCGTGACGCCGACACCGAGGACCCGAGCTTCACGTCCCCGGGACGCGGCGCTGCAGCGCCAGCGTGGCCCCGAAGGCCCCCACGGCGACCAAGGCCGGGAGCAACCCCGAAAAGCGCAGCAGCAGCATCGCGTCCAGCAAGCTAATGCCCGCGATCAGCGAGACCACCGCCGTCCGGATGGATCCGGGCCCGCCCTTGCGCACCAGATCCACCGCTCGCATCGCCCACACCGCGTAGCCGCCCACGAGCATCCGCACGAGCATGCCCTCGCGCAGCACCGGCAGCATGTACAGCACGGGCGCGGCCAGGCACGCCAGCGGCCACGAACGCGCCACCGCGTTCCCGCTCTCGAACCGCGCCACGTCGGTGAGTCCCACGACGTACGCGAGGAGAAGCAAGCACCCGATCCACACCGATCCTCCCAGCGTGCCGCCGACGCTCGCTGCTCCGACGAGGTACAAGCCGACCCGGCACAGACCCATCACCACCGGTGCGGCCGGGTTGCCCCGGTGCCAGCGATCGTAGAGCACGACGAGCCCGAGGGTGGCCAGCGCGGCCACGACTGCGCCCCAACCGCTCGGGTCGAGCACCCGCGTCTGTACGTACACCAGCGCCAGCCCGCCGCCCAGCCACCCGTACCCCCACCGCAGCACCGTGTCGCGGTCGATCTCCCCCGCGGGAATCGGACGCTCGGGCCGCTCGCGCGCATCGACCTCTGCATCGTACGCATCGTTGAGGAACATTCCGCCCACGTACAGGCACGACGCCGCCGCTCCCAGGAGCAACACCGCACCCACCTCCAGGGGGCCGCCGGCCAACGCCATGCCGGCCATCACGTTCGTCCAGACCGTCGGCAGGTTGCTCACCCGCCCCAGCCGCAGCGCGGTGTTCGTCGTCATGCTCGCCATCTTCGCTCCACCCACTCTAGCTCTCGCACGATCGCGTCCACGACCGGCACGTCTCGGTGAACCGCGGGCAGCACGTCCCACGTGTACGTCTCGAGCTCCAGCGCCACCTTTTGTCCGCGCCCGACGAGCACCCGCAGCGCCTCGCTCAGCCAATCTTGCGTGTTCTCGAACCGTCCGAGTTGCCGCAAGAACACCGGCACGTGAAAGTGCACCCTCCACGCCCGATCTCGCGCCCCGCGGCGATACGCCGCGATCGCGTCCGGCAGGTCGAGGTAGCGCTGCAGCTCTCCGTCGGTGCGCGCGACCACCTGGTGCAGGTACACGTCGTCCGCGAATGCCTCGATGGCCGCCACCGCGTCGTCGTCGACCACCGGCACGGCCAGCCCGGTCGTCACCTGCACCTTGCCGACGCGAATCCCCGCGGAGTCGAGCGCCGCGAACACCCGCCGCGGATCCTCGTACTCCACCGCCGCGTGGCACGTGTCCACGCACACCCCCAGGTGCCGGTGCAGGGCCTCCTCGGCCACCCCGCGCGTCACTCCCAGCGCCCGCATCACGGCCTCGATCGCGGTTCGACCGTGCAGGTGCTCCGTGAAGTACGCGACCGTCTGGTCGATGGTCTCCAAGAAGCAGCACGGTTCGGGCTCGAGCGCCAGCACGATCTCCGGCCCACCGCCGTCCCGGATGTTCCACAGCTCGACGACCTGGTCGATCAGCGCCGCCGCCATCCGTGCCGGGGCCCGTGCGTCCACCCGCCCCGCGAAGCATCCCGGCACGGTGCTGATGCTCATCACCTCCCCGCGCTCGGCCTGCCACACCGCTCGCGCGATGCGAGCGAGCGCCCGCGTGTAGCGGCCCCGCTCGGGCTCCGTCCAATCGGGCCGATACACGTTCGCCTTCACCGGCTCGCCGTGAAACGGGCCGTACGGAAAGCCGTTGATCGTGAACACGTACAGGTCTTCGGCCCGCAACCACGCCACGAACGCCTCCAGCGCTTCCGGCCGCGCGAGCGCCTCGGCGGCCCGCGCCGACAACCGCAACCCCACCCCGAACGGCCCGTGGGGACACACGCGGCGCTTCACCTCCACGAAGTACCGCTCGAGGGCGGCTCGCGTTTCCTCCCACTGCTCGCCCGGGTGGATGTTCGAGCAGTAGGTCAGGTCGGCACCGCCGTGCGCCTGCAGCTTCACCCCGTCGCCCCTGCGTGCCGAGCCTGTACCCACGCGATCGCCCGCTCCATGCACGCGACGTCGATCGCATCGACCTCGACCCCCCGTCCGATGTCGTCCAACAAGGTGATGGTGAGATCGCCGCCCAGGTGCTCGCGAAACTCCTGCAGGCCCCGCAGCACGGCACGCCGGCCCTCGCCGTCGACGATGTCGAGGGCGGGGTGCCCGATCGCCAGCCCCAGCCGCTGCAACAGCGCGACCACCCGCTCGAGCGCATCCTCCCCGAGCCGCCCCTGCAGCGCCGAGTAGCGAGCATCCACCGCGATCCCGATCGCCACCGCCTCGCCGTGCCGCAGCGCGTGCTCGCTGAGCGACTCCAGCTTGTGCGCCGCCCAGTGACCGAAGTCCAGCGGGCGCGCGCTGCCGGTCTCGAACGGATCGCCGCTGGTCGCGATGTGCCGCAGGTGCAGCTCCGCGCACCGACGAATCATCGTCTCGGTCGCGCTGTGCTCCCCCGTCCGCAAGGCGTCGGCGTGCGTCTCCAGCCAGTCGAAGAACGCGGGATCCCGAATCAGCCCCACCTTGACCGCCTCGGCCACCCCCGCTCGACGGTCGCGCTCCTCGAGCGTCCACACGAAGTCCACGTCGTTGATCACCGCGAAGGGAGCCGCGAACGTCCCCAGGAAGTTCTTGGTCCCGAACGCATTGACACCGTTCTTCACCCCGATCCCGGCGTCGTTTTGGGCCAACACCGTCGTCGGCACCCGCACGACCCGAAGGCCTCGGTGCGTCGTGGCGGCCGCATAGCCGACCACGTCCTGCACCGCCCCACCGCCCACGATCACCACGTGCGCGTGCCGGTCCAACCCCGCCGCCCGAAACCGGGCCTGCAGGTCGCCGACCAGGGTCGGGTCGTTCTTCGACGCCTCGCCTCCCTCGATCACCCACGGTGCGCACACCAGCTCCAGGCGCGCGCCATGAGCCTCCGCATACCGATCGATCGCCGACCGGAGCTGCGGCCAGGCGCGCTCCACCCCCGCGTCCAGCACCACGACCATGCGCTGGCGGCGCTCGGGCTCGCGCCGCCCGAGCGCCCACGCCAGCGCGTGGTTGCCCGCGTCGAAGACCGCCCGCGTGAACACCACCGGATAGTCCAGCTCCACCGTGATTCGCTGCTCCCACACCCCATCGGGGGGCTGCAGCGAGCTCGGTGCGGCCGCCGGACCGGAGGGGGGAGTCGGTGCGCCCGCTCCTCGTTCGGCAGCGTGCTCGGCCATGAACGACGGCAGCATAGCCGCGCGCTCGACCCTCTCGCAAACGCGCCTCGCTCCGGCGCGTCACCGGCATTATCCTCGCGGACGCATGGCGGAGCGCGATCCTCGGAGACAAACGTGGCTCGAAGGCTTCCTGAAGGCGCACGGCGGCGTTGCCGGCACGGTGCACACCGTCGATCCACCCGATGGTGACGCCCTGCGGCTCGCGGCCGCGGTGAACATCCCTCCCGAGGTGCAGGCGGTCACCGCCACCGTCCCCCGCGGCAAGGGCATGGCCGGCCTCGCGCTGGAGCGTGGTCGGCCGGTCTCGACCTGCAACCTCGCGACCGACGACACCGGAGACGTGCGTCCCGGAGCCAAGGCCGTCGATGCGCGGGCCGCCGTCGCCCTTCCGGTCCGCGACGATGCCGGGCGGATCCGTGCCGTGGTCGGCATCGCCTACCTCGAAGAGCGCACCCTCGACGACGCCGAGCTCTCGGCCCTCGCCGACGCCGCAGCCGCGCTCCCTTGACCGCACCTTCGGCTCGTCGGCCACGGCGAAATCCGAGCCTCGACACCGAGCCCCCCGCGCTCGCCGACTTCGACGTGCATCGCAGACACCGTCGACGGTGACGCGACCGTCAAAAGCGACCCGTCCACGACACCCCGAAGCCGTCGGGGCCCACGTTCGCGCTCACCCGGGGCGTGCTTCGCTTGCGTCCCACCGCCAGCAACGCGGCGCCGGTCGTCAGCAGGACACCCCCCACGATCGCCCCCCCGATGCCGACCGCGTTGCCGACCTTCACCTTGTCGCGTGCTTCGTCGCGCCGCTCGGGCTCCTGCTCGAATACCCGCACCTGCCGGTTCGCGCTCGCGAATCCCCCGATCGCCATCGCGATTCCCACCGCGCTCGAGCCCGTCAGCACCGCGCCCGAGATCACCAGCGGTCGAGCCGACCGATCGGCGGAGGGTGGGGGAGCGTCCGCGAGTTCGTGCATCTGCGCCGCGCGGCTCGCCCGCTCGCGCTCGGCCTGCTCGCGCTCGATCCGTTCGCGCTCGGCCTGCTCGGCCGCCGCCCGCTCGGCCTCCGCCCGCGCGGCCTCCTCGGCCCGCTCGTGCCGTGCGATCTCGTCCTCGACCGCAGCGAGCGCCGCCTCGCCTTCCTCGCGCAGCTCCGTTTCCGTCTCCGCCAAGTCGCCCAGGTATCCCACCAACAGTTCCCGCGCCACTCGCAGGTGCTTGGCGTCTCGCTCCAGCGCATACGCGCCCAGGTGCGCCTCGTGCAGCGTCCACCGCACCCGCAAGCGCAGCGCCTTGGCCTCCGGGTCCTGTGCGATCCGCTGATACAGCGCCGTCAGCCCCTCGATCGCCCCCAGGTAGTCGCTGGTCTCCAACCGGACCTGGGCCTGCCGCCACATCTCCCCCAGATCCGGTTCCCCGGCGTCCTCCGGTTCCCCGGTCCCGGAATCCACGGCTGCGACGTTTGCGCCGCTGGTCGCCGGAGACCACGCGACCAGCAGCACGAGTCCCCCGCACAGCGCCCGCGTGCCCACACTCACTCGACCACATTCGGCGAAACGGGGCATTTTCCGGCGAATCATAGGCTTGCTCGCAAAGCCCCACAAGGAGCCCCCTATACTTGGGCCAGGCGTGTCGACGGAGCCGTCCACCGACGATCAGTCGCAGACGCAGTTCGAGGATCATCCTCGGCTGCAGCGCTCGACCTTCTCTCCCGGCACCATCATGGCGGGGCGCTACCGCGTCGAGCGTCTGATCGGCGAGGGGGG
>CAZYSW010000052.1:0-3705 GCA_964650105.1 uncultured Nannocystaceae bacterium | reverse complement strand
CACTTGCTCATCGACAAGCCCGTGGCGGTCAAGGTGCTCGCCCCCGAGCAGATGCGCCGCGCCCGGACGGTCAGCCGCTTCCTGCAAGAGGCCAAGGCCGCCTCCAAGATCCGCCATCCCAACGTCGTCGACATCACCGACTACGGCGAGAGCGACGGCTGTGCCTTCTTCGTCATGGAGTACCTGGAGGGCGAGGATCTCGACCGGCTGCTCAAGCGCGAAGGTCGGATCCCCTGGGAGCGGGCCCGCCACATCCTCGTGCAGCTCCTCGAGGCGCTGTCGGCCGCCCACAAGGCCGGTATCGTCCACCGCGACATCAAGCCCCACAACTGTTTCATCACCCCGACGCCGCACAACCGCGACTTCGTGAAGGTGATCGACTTCGGCATCGCCAAGCTCCGCACCGACGAATCGGGCGAGGCGCTGACCCGCACCGGCGCGATCATGGGCACCGCCGAGTACATGTCTCCCGAGCAGGGGCTCGGCGAGGAGATCGACGGCCGCTCCGACCTCTACTCCGTCGGCGTCATCCTCTACCGCATGCTCACGGGCAAGGTCCCCTTCGCGGGGGCCAACCCCATGGGGATCCTCTACCAGCACATCCACGCCGAGGTCGTTCCCCCCAGCCGTGCTGCACCCGACGCCGGCATCGGCGCCGACGTCGACGCTTTGGTGCTGCGCGCCATGAGCAAGCAGCGAGACGAGCGGTTCCCCACCGCCGAGGCCTTCATCGAGGCGCTCCAGAACGTCGACGACGTGTCGGCGGGCACCGTGACCCCGCCCCGCTCCAAGCGAGGCCTCTACGGCGTCGCCCTGCTCGGCATCGGGCTGCTGGGTCTGGGCGCGGCGTTGGCCTGGCCGCGCGAAGACGCCTCCTCGCCGACGGTCGCCGTGACGACGCCCGACGCTTCCGACGACCCTCCGAGGGCCACGCCCGATCCTCCCCCGTGCCCCTGCGATCGGCACATCCGCGCGCCCTCCGACGCCCCGGAGGTCGACCCATCGCCCGATCCCTCCGCTGCGCCCGTCGACGATGCCGCAGACCCGGGCACCGCCGCCGACGATTCGGCCGCCGCTGCGGAGCCCCCCGAGATGGAGTCCACGGCCGACGACCCGGCGTCCGTCGACACCCCCGCCCAAGCCCATCAGCCACCCGTCCGTCGGACCGCCCGGGCCATCCGTTCGAGTCTCTCCAAAGTGGCCGACAAGGTGAGCGCCTGTGGCAAGAAAGCGGGGCTGTTCCCCGGGGAGAAGGTGGCCGTCGAGGTCGAGATCGGCACCGACGGCAAGGTCACCACCGCGCAGGTCAAAGGAACGTTCAGCCGCGCGGGTGCCTCTTGCATCGAAAACGCGCTACGCCGTGCCAAGTTCGGTCCGGCCGCCAAACCCGAGAAGCACGATCACGTCTTCGAGATCTGAGCGAATGCCCATGCACTCGAGAGCTCTCCTCGCAGCCCTCCTGGTCGTTGCGCCTGGGTGCGCCGCCAAGAACAAGAGTGCAGGCCCGACCACCGTGGCCTCCACCACCTTCAAGGACGAGCCGGGAGAGGTTCAGCTCGAGGTCCGATACGTGCCCATGCCTCCCGATCGGATCGAGCTCATCGTCGAGATGAGGGGCATCGGCATCGAAGAAATGGACAAGATCGCCGTCGACGTCACCTTCGACGGCTTTCACGTCTTCGAAGGGTCGTCCCAGTGGGCGGGCTTCGTCCCCGTTCGGGAGCAACGCAGGCACAGCCTGGTGCTCACGCGCCGCGACGACGTCGAGGCGGGCACCGTGACCGTCACCGCCAGCCGCTTCCGCGACAGCACCATGCTCGCCGAAGAGACCCTCCCCTTCGATTACACGCCCACCATCATCCAGGTGGCGGACTGAGGCGACCTCGCGAACGTCGACGGTCAGTTCTCGGTGCCGAAGCGGGCCCGTTGAAGCTGATTCCACAGGGCCTGTTCGGTCGCAGGATCTGCGCCGCCCGGTCGTTCGTGGAGGACGGCCAGGCGGGCCAGGGCGGCATGCATCCGGTCGAACCACCGCCGTTGGCGCTTGTCCAGCCGCTTGCGCGCTCGGAGCATGGCGCCGAAGTTCCCGAACAGCGCGATCTCGTGGGGGGCCAGCTCGTATCGCGCGGCGAGCCACGGCACGAGCTCGCAGAACATTCGCTCTTCCTTGCGACGAACACGATAGAGCACGACCACGAACGTGAAGAAGCAAATCACGAACGCCCCCACCGTACCGAGCAAGAACAAGGCCCCCACGTCTCCGAGCACCTGAGCGCCCACCGCCGATCCGTTCCACAACGCGTGGCTCGCCATGGCGAGCGCCAGGCCCCAAAACGCGCTGGGGAAGGGCGAGCGTCCCCGCGCCACGGCCCGGCCCACCGCCAGTCCGGTCCAGGCCGTGAACAACGGATGGGCCAAGGGCGCCAGCAGTCCGCGCAACACGAACACCGCCGCGAGCTGCCCGGCCTCGACCGCCCGCACGAAGTACTCGACGTTTTCGACCGCCGCGAACCCGACCGCGGTCCAACCGGCATACACGATGCCATCCATCGGCCCGTCGACCTCGCGGCGTCGCACGGCGATGAGGATCGACGCGCCCTTGGTGATCTCCTCGACGATGGGCGCCGAGACCATGATCGCGATCTGCTCACTCGTGACGACCCCCACCAGGGCGTTGACGATGGACGACACCGCGACCGCCACCGTCGCGCCCCACAAGAGCGCATGGACCAGCGCCGCGCGTGGCTCGGGTTCCACGCGATCGAGCCACAGCATCACGGGAAGTACGATGAGCAACGGCGCGAGGGCCAAGAAGACGGCGTGCGGATACGTGGCGAGCACCAGGCCCACGATCGGCACCACCAGAAGCGCGGCCACCAACACCGGCACGCTCACCCACCCCGGCAAGATCGGCTTTTTGCCGCGCATCGAAACGTGGTGCGTCCACGTCCACCCGTCCCACCAGCGCCAGCGCGTCGGATCCCACGGGTCGGGATACCAGCCCCCGTGACCGTGCCCGGCGTTGCCCACCGACGGCGGTTGCATTCCGGTCATCGTCCCTCCTCTCGGACGCTTTTGCGCCCCCGTCGTCGCCCCGCCACCCACAGCACCAAGCACCCCAGCGACGCGGCGGCTCCGGGTGCCGACGCCCGGCATCCGCACCCCGCGTCCCCTGCCTGCGATCCGCCGCCGTCCTCCGACCCTCGGGTGCCTCCGTCCGTCGATCCGGACGGATCGTCACCGCCGGCCGATGCGTCGTCTCCCGAACCGTCGTCTCCGGGGCGACCCGTCCCGCCCGCGTCGTCGCTCGGTCCACCATCGGGGTCTGCGGTCTCCGTCCCACCCGGAGGCATGTCGGTCCACTCGAACGCCCCGATGTCGAACGCCGAGCCCACCGGCCGCATCACACTCTCCCGATCGACGTCCACGCCGACGATGGCTTCACCCGCATCCACCGGGCTCGATCCCTCGAGCAGCCGGTAGTCGTGGCCGGCAGGGTCGACGAACACGCTCGAATCCACCGCCATGTTGCTCGCACCACCGAGCAAATCGGGCAGGGCGTCCGCGAGCACCAGCACGTTGCGGAACACGGGATTGAAGGCGGGGCCCCCCGCCTCGTCGATCGGCTCCGACGCGATCGCGCCGCCCAGCGTCGCGTTGAACACCTGCAGATCCGCGATCCCGTCTTCCAGGCGGACCACGTGG
>CAZYSW010000051.1:657-18422 GCA_964650105.1 uncultured Nannocystaceae bacterium | reverse complement strand
GATCTCGGCGTTCACCGGCGGAAACGCCTTGGGGGCCTCGATCGAGGCCTTGACGAAGAAGGACATGAACCCGAGCTTGACGCCGTGCCGCTCGAGGAAGCGCTCCCGGTAGCGCTTGCGCAAGTCGATCACGGCCGACATGTCCACCTCGTTGAAGGTGGTCAGGATGGCGGCGGTGTTCTGCGACTGGACCAGGCGCTCGGCGACACGCCGTCGCAGCGGGCTCATCGGCTCGCGGGTCTCGCGGGCCTCGTGGCGACGCTCGATCTGCACCACGGGCGGCGCCGGGGGGGCTTCGGGCCGCGGCGCGCTCGGGGTGCGGTCGCGCGCCTCGATCACGTCCTCCTTGAGGATTCGTCCTCCGCGACCGGTGCCCTCCACGACCGAGAGATCGACCCCCGAGCGCGCGGCCTCGGCTCGAGCCGCGGGCATGGCGGGGGCCGACGCCGTTCTCCCGTTCCCCGTCGGTGCCGGCGAAGGCTCCGGCTTCGGCGCCCGGTCCTCGGGGCTCGGCGTGGCGCCGGTGGCCGGTTGCTCGCCCTCCTCGATCTCGCCGATGACGTCGCCCACCGCCACGGTCGCTCCCTGACCTGCCGACTGCGTGCGCAGCACGCCGGCGGCGGGTGCGGGCACCTCGACGGTGATCTTGTCGGTCTCGACCTCGACGAGAGGCTCGTCTGCCGAGACGTGCTCTCCCTCGGCCTTGAGCCAGTTGGCGATCACCCCTTCGGTGACCGATTCACCCATCTGTGGAACTCTGATCTGAATGGCCATGGTGTCGTGACTCGAGATGGTGCAAGGGCGGCGCCGAACGTATCAGTCGAGCCCTTCGAAGGCATCCTGCAAGATGAGGTCGGTCTCCAGCTTGTGACTCTCGAGGGATCCGGTCGCCGGTGACGCGCTCTCC
The DNA here is from genome assembly GCA_964650105.1 of uncultured Nannocystaceae bacterium. GTDB lineage: Bacteria > Myxococcota_A > Polyangia > Nannocystales > Nannocystaceae > CAZYSW01. Next base: position 17,515 of record CAZYSW010000051.1, on the reverse strand, counting down.
ACCCGACCCACGTAGCGTGGTCGCCAGCGGCCCTCCTCGATGAGGTCCATGCGTTCACGGATGAACGTCCAGGCACCCATGTTTCGGGGCTCCTCTTGCACCCACAGGAGGTCGTCGGCGTTGACGTAGCGGCCGAGCGCCCGGACGACCTGCTCGGCCGGGAACGGATAGAGCTGCTCGATGCGCAGGAGCGCGACGTCGTTTCTCCGGCGTTCGCGGCGAGCGCCCACGAGGTCGTAGTAGACCTTGCCCGTGCAGAGCATGACCCGGCGAACCTGGGTGGGATCGACCGTCTCGTCGTCGATGAAGCGGCGCAACCTGCCCTCGGTGAAGTTGGAGAGGGGTGAGAACGACTCCCGCGTTCGCAAGAGGCTCTTGGGGGTCATCACGACCAGGGGCTTGCGCCACTTCCGGAGCACCTGGCGACGCAGCGCGTGGAAGAGCTGAGCGGGCTCGGTGAAACTGCAGACCTGGATGTTGTCCTCGGCGCAAAGCTGCAAGAAGCGTTCGAGGCGGGCGCTGGAGTGCTCGGGCCCCTGTCCCTCGTATCCGTGGGGCAAGAACATCGTGAGCCCGCTGATCCGATTCCACTTGTCTTCGGAACTGGTCACGAACTGATCGATGATCACCTGCGCACCGTTGGCGAAATCGCCGAACTGCGCCTCCCAGATGACCAGCGCGTCCGGGGCCGCGAGGCTGTAGCCGAACTCGAATCCGACCACCGCGAACTCCGAAAGCGGGCTGTTGTAGATGTGGAACTTGCCCCGGGCGCCTGGAATGTGCTGCAGCGGGTAGTACCGCTCGCCGGTCTGCACGTCGGTCCAGCCCGCGTGGCGGTGGGAGAACGTGCCGCGGACCACGTCCTGCCCGCTGATGCGGACGTTGGCTCCGTCGAGCAACAGCGATCCGTACGCGAGGTGCTCGGCGAGGGCCCAGCTCACCGGAGCCTCTCCCGAGAGCTGCTTGCGTGAGTCCTCCAAGAAACGCTCGAGCTTGCGGTGGAGCTTGAATCCCGCGGGAACGTGGGTGAGCGCGGTCGAGATCACCTCGACCGTCGAGGGCTCGATCCGCGTCTCGACCTCGTGCACGGCGGCGTCGGGTCCACCCTTGAACTTTTCCCACACCCCGTGCATGGGCGAGCGGCCCACGCTGGGCTGCGTGGCGCGGACCTCGGCCAGGGCCGCCTCGAGCTCCTCGTGGAGGGCCCGATCGAGCTCCTCGATTTCGGCACGCGTCACCGTGCCGCGGGCGATCAGCCGTTCCTCGTACTTCTCGCGGACCGACCCGAGCTTCTTGATGAGGTCGCACATCAGCGGTTGGGTGAACGTGGGCTCGTCGCCTTCGTTGTGACCGAATCGCCGGTAGCAGACGAGATCGATGATCACGTCCCGCTTGAACTCTTGACGGAAGGCGACCGCGAGCTTGGCCACGTAGGCCGCCGCTTCGGGGTCGTCCCCGTTGACGTGGAAGACCGGGGCATTGAGCATGTCCGCGGTCGCGGTCGGATAGATCGTCGACCGCGCTTCGTCGGGTTCGGTGGTGAAGGCGACCTGGTTGTTGATGATGACGCGGATCGTGCCCTCGGTGGTGTATCCGCGAAGGCCCGAGAGGTTGAGCGTCTCGGTGTAGACGCCCTGGCCCATGACCGCACCGTCGCCGTGCAGCGTGATGCCGAGGATGCGGCTGCGCTCTTCGGGCGGCCGGCGATCCTGGCTGGCGCGGATGCGACCGGCGATCACCGGCGTGATGGCTTCGAGATGGCTGGGGTTGAAGGCCAGCGCGAGGTACATCTCCTTGCCGGTGCGAGTCCTGTAGGTTCGATAGCTGCCGAGGTGATACTTGACGTCGCCCGAGCCGAGGTTCTCCCAGGGGTCGCCACCTTCGAAGCGGGAGAAGATCTGAGCGGCGCTCTGGTCCATCACGTTGGTCATCACGCTCAGGCGCCCGCGGTGGGCCATACCCATCACGGTTTCGGTGACGCCGAGCTCGGCCGCTTCTTCGATGAGCGTCTGGAGCAGGGCGATGACGCTCTCGGCGCCGGCGACGGAGAAGCGCTTGGCGCCGACGAACTTGGAGTGCAAGAAACGGTCGAAGCCGTCGGCGCGGGTCAGCGACCGCAAGAGCGCAAGCTGCTCCTCTTTGGAGGGGACCACCTCGTTCTCCACCGGCTCCATGCGCGCGCGCAGCCAGCTACGGGCATCCATGTCGTTGATCTGCCAGTACTCGACGCCGATCTTGCGCGTGTAGGTGCGCTGCAGACGACCGAGAATCTCGCGGAGGGTGACCCAGGGCTGGTCGAACAACAGGCCAGCGTTGAACTTGCGATCGAGGTGCTCGGGCCCGAGCCCGAAGTATTCGAGATCGAGGGCGGCGGTCTTGACGGGGCGGGGACGACCCAGCGGGTCTAGATCGGCGCGCAAGTGTCCGAGCAGCCTGTAATGCTCGATGAGCTTGTCGACCTTGGACTGCAGCGCGATCTGTTCGGCGTCGGCGGTTTGCACCGGCGACACGGCGGCGACTGCCCCGTTCCCGCCCAGCGCGACCCGAGCCGCGGCGCCGCCGTTGGGGCGACGGGCCTCGTGCTCGATGAGCGCCCGCCACTTCGGGTCGACGGAGTCCGGATCCCGCTCGTACTGCTCGTACAGGGCCTCCAAAAACGCGATGTTGTGGCTGGTGAGACTTCGCTCGGCGTCCATGGTGGCCGGGGGAGCATAGCAGATGCGCGACCGTAGCCGTCCCGGGAGCTTCCGGCCGACCCACTTCATCGGGCGGGGGTCTGCTGTTATGGTCGCGGCGTGTCGAGCGACGACGGACGGAGCGTTGTGGCGCGGCGGGTGGCGGACACCCTGTTGGGTCACAAGGAATCTTGGACGCGCAGAATGTTCGAGCTCGCCGGACAGCTCCGGCAGGACGGCAAGGGACCCGTGCACGATCTGTCGCTGGGGAACCCGAGCCTGGAACCGCCGGAGGTGTGGCGACGTGCGATCTGCGAGGTGCTGGAGGACGAACCGCCCGGCATGCATCGCTACATGACCAATGCCGGGTTCCCGGAGGTTCGCGCGTTCATCGCGGAGCGGGAGCGAGCCCGGTACGGTCTGCCGTTCGAGACCGACGACGTGGTGATGACCGTCGGCGCGGCGGGGGCCGTGAACGTGCTGTTTCGCGGGATGCTCGACGAGGGCGACGAGATCATCGTGCCCAAGCCGTTCTTCTCGGAGTACGACCACTACTGCGCGAACGTGGGGGCTCGCCTGGTGCCCGTCGCGACCGGGGCGGAGTTTGCGCTGGACCCGGGTGCCATCGAGGCCGCAATCACCGAACGCACGCGCGCCGTGCTGCTCAACTCACCGAACAATCCGACCGGTGCGATCTACGACGCCGCGTCGCTCGCAGCCACAGCCGCGGTCCTGCAAACGCGCAGCGCGCCCCAGCGGCCGATCTTCGTGATCGAGGACTCCCCGTACCGCGACCTCGTGCACGACGGCTCGCCGGTGCCCTCGATGCTGAGCCAGCACCCGCACACCATCCTCTTGACCTCGCACTCCAAGGATCTCGGGCTGGCGGGCGAGCGGATCGGGTACATCGTCGTGTCGCCGAAGGCGAAGGGCCGGCGTTTGCTCACCCGCGCGGCGGCCTTCTGCAACCGGGTCCTGGGGTTCGTCAACGCGCCGGCGTTGATGCAGCGTGTCCTGCCGCGGGTGCTCGCCGACCCCCGGGGCCGTGTCGACGTGGAGGTGTACGCGCGGCGCTGTCGGACGATGGCGGCGGGGCTGCGCGAGCTGGGCTTCGGGATCCCCGATCCCCGCGCCGGCTTCTTCCTGTTCCCGGCGCTCCCCGAGCGGCTCCGCGACGAGCAAGGGGGGGACGTCGCGCTCACCGATCGGCTGCTGGCGGAGCGCACGATCGTCGTCCCGGGCACGGCGTTCGGCGTCCCCGGCCACCTGCGCCTGAGCATGGCCACCGACGATGCGGCCATCGAAGGGGCGCTCGCGGGCTTCCGCAAGGTCTGCGGCTGAGCGCTCAGTCGGCCGGGGCCGGCGCGTGGTCCATCGGTCCGGCCTCGACGGCGGCCTGCAGGCCGGCGATCGAGTGACCGTAGCTCTCGAACAGGACGCGCAGCAGGCCCGCACGGTTGCTCGAGCCCGTCTTGGCCAGCACGTGCCCGACGTAGCGCTTGGCGGTGCGCTCCGAACAGTGAAGCCGATCGGCGATTTGCCGATCGGTATGGCCGAACAAGAGCAGATACGCGACCTTGCGATCCGTCGCGTCGAACTGACAGATCCGCGCCAGCTCCCGCACGATCCACACGGGATCGAGGCCGGACGCCGAGGCACCGGTCGTGCCGTTGTGCTCGCTGGTGCGGCCGGCGTTCCTCGCGGAGGGGTCGCGCAGGTTGGGGACGACACGACCCGCCAGCGCTTCCACGGTGAGGCCTGCGAGCAGGGCCAGCTCTGAAACCTTGAGGTCTCCGACGAAGTCGACCAGCGGTGCAGCCATCGGAAACCACCGGTAACACGGTGACTGCGAGTTCGGAAGGTTGGCCGTCGGAACGGTGTGATCGGCAGCGGATCCCCCCTCTGTGTCGTGAGCTCGGGAGTGGTCCGAACGGGCCACCTCAGTCGCCGCGACCGGACCCGTCCCACGCGTGCTCGCGGCCGAGCTCGATGCGGGCGCTCGAACGACCGCGGCTCACTTGGTGCGGGGGTTGCCCCGCCTCGGGTCGGCCCTTCGCGGGTCGCCCTTCTTCTTGTCCTTCTTGTCGCCCTTCTTCTTGGTCGTCTCGTCGCCTTGGGCCGCAGCCTCCTCGCCGGCTTTGGCCCGCTGCGCGGCCGCGGCGGCCGCGGCCTGCTGCTGGCGCGCAGCCTGAGGTCCCGCGCCGGGAGGCATCGGCGTCATCGGTGGACGCACGACCGCCGGTGCCGCTTGGGCTTCGGCCCCTTCTTCGGCCCGAGGCTCGCCCTCGGCCGCAGCCGCGGCGGCCGCAGCCATTTGCTGGCGTCGCATCATGTCGGGATCGCCACGACCCGCCGCCTGGGCGGCGCGCATGGCCGCGGCCTGTTTGGCCGCGACGTCCTTGCGCTTGTCGGCGTCGGAGGGGGCCGGCGCGGCGTCCATGTCCGGCTCACGCTTGGCGGTCTTCGTGGTGCGAGGCTTGATCACCCCCTTGCGTGCGACGGACTCGACCTCGGCCTGATCGAGATGCTTGGCGAGCACTTCGGCCGGATCCTCGCCTTCGTCGGCGACGCGCTGGGCGAGCTTCTCGACCACGTCGGGGTTGGCCCGGCTCTGCGCCGCGAGCTCGCTCTTGACCAGCTCGAGCAACTCCGGGTTGTCGCTGTTGGCGGCGATGTGATCCATCTTTTGGAGCAGCCGAGCGATGTCCTCCTTGAGCTTGTCGGCCTCCCGAGAATCCAGGTACGACTGCATGACGCTGACCAGCGTCGCCAGCAGGATGAGGGCGGACAAGGCGTAGGCGTAGCGCGGCGGCTTTCGCTCGTCTCGCTCCATCCAGATGCCGAGGATGGCGGCGAAACCCGCCACCACGACGCCGATGATCGTGACGACCAAGCCCTCGTCGAAGTTCAGTCCCAACATGCCGTTCGGTCTCCTGGTTCGAACGTCGATTCGCCGCGCGCAGGCGGTCCCGCGAACGTCGTGCGACGCCCGTAGGGTATCGGAAAAGTCGCGTGGGGTGAGAACGCTTCACCAGCGACGCTGGCCAGGCGGGAGACGGAAGGAATATCGAGCATGATTCGAGTGGCGAACGACGCAGCCCCGGCGGCCGAGACGATGTCGTCGCCCCGCGGGACGGTTTCCGATACCCTGCCCGACCCGGACTGCGACCCTGTCTACGACGATCCGCAGCCCCGCGGGTTGCAGCGAGGACCGGTGCCTGCTCTGGGGAGGACGGGGTGCGGCCGTGGGGCATGCCCCCGTTTGCATCATCTAGGTCGACGTCGTCGGGGGCTGGCCTCGGAGCCCCCGTGGCGTCGATACTTCCCCGACCCCCTCGGAGGACGCGATGACCGCCACCCAAGACGAGTCGATTGCCAGCCTGCGCTTGCTCATCGCCGTGGCGAAGGCCGACGGTGTGCTCCACGACAAGGAGCGCGTCAGCCTCGAAGAGGCGCTGGCCGACGTGGCGTTGCCCGATGGGCTGACGCTCGAGAGCCTGCTCGCCGAGCAGAACGATCTGGTCGCGCTCGTCGGGCACATCCGGTCCGACGAGATGCGTGAGGAGGTGTACACGTCGGCCTACGCGCTCGCCTACGCCGACGGGAACTGCTCGGACGAGGAGCGCGAGCTGCTCGAACGCCTGCGCAAGGCGTTCTCCATCGCCGATGCGCAGGAGGCTCGGCTCGCGCGATTGTTTTCGGGCCTCGCCAAAGGCACGGTGGTCGCCGGCAAACCCTCCGAGGGCGCGCCCGCGTTCTCGGGGATCGAGCGCGAGGCCAAGGTCGATGCGGAGACCCGCAAGACGGCGATCGTATGCGCGCTCCTGGGCGCGTTCCCGTTGCCGGGCGTGGCGATCGCCACCGACCTGATGGTGGCAGGGATGCAGGTCGGGCTGGCGCGAGACATCGGGAGCTTTTGGGGCAAGGAGATCGACCGCGAGACCGCCAAGGGAATCCTGGCCTGGTTCGGCGTGGGGACGGGTGCACGCATCGCGGTCAGCAATCTCTTGAAGGTCTTTCCGGTGTGGGGAGCGGCGTTCGGGGCCGCCACCGCGTACGCGTCGACCTACGCGGTGGGCAAGGCTATGAACAGCTACTTCGAGGGGGGCGCGGGGATGGACGCCGAGACCCTCAAGAAGACCTTCGAGGCCGCCAAAAAGGAGGGCAAGGCGGTATACGAGCGCGACAAGGCGGAGATCGAGCACAAGCAGAGCGCTCATCAGGCCGAGCTGATCGCGCTGGGCGAGCGGCTGCGCAAAGGAGAGATCGATCAGGCGGAGTTCGAGCGGCAGGCCGCGGCCCTCGGCCAGGCCTAGCGCGGGCCGGGGACGTCCACGCGGCGCCACTTCACGCGCGTCTGGTTGAAGTGGCCCTTGACCGACGGGTCTTCCTCCATGGGCTGAATCGACCCGTCGGCTCCATGAGCGCGCGAGGCGAGGACGTACGTGCCCGGGGCGGGATCGCGCCAGTGGTAGTCGAAGACGGCCCACGCGTGTTGCACGTCGGACGGACGGATGCCCTCCTCGTCGGCGAACAGCTCGCTGGGGCGGTGAACGCGGGCGTCGGACCAGGTCCGTCCGCCGTCGGTGGTGACCTCGACGCGGTCGATCGTCGTGCCGCCACCCCAGGCCCAACCGGTGAGGTGCCAGCCCGACTCGATGCGCCGGCATCGGGTGAGCATGGACTTGAGACCGATCCAGCGCGCCTGCACCCGGACCCACTTGCCGTCGCGGAGCTCCTTGTTGGTGAAGACCCAGCGATTGTGAATCCCCATGTGAGGCGCCGTCTTGCCCTCGATCCGGCCGAGCCACTTGACGTGAGACATCGAGTAGATGCCGGGGACGACGAGCCGGACCGGGAAGCCGCGTGCGCGGGGTAGCGGCTCGCCGTTCATGCGCATCGCCAGCAGGGCACCCGCGCGCGTGAGCTCTTCGAGCGACAGGCCGTAGTGGTAGCCGCGACGGACGAGGGGGATGGGGTCGAGCCCGTGGAACGCGAAGTGAGTGGCGGGCCCGGGCCCACCGCACGCCTCCAGCACCGTGGCGAGCGAAGGGCCGGACCAGCGCGCCTGTCCGACCAGACCCGCCGATCCCATCATGTGGTTGCCGTTGCCGGCGCACTCCATGACGAGGATGCGGTCCTCCCGAGGAAGGGCTTCGAGCTCGGCGAGGCCGAACGAGCGTGGCCGGGCCACCCCGGTGACTTCGAGCCGGTAGGTCTCGGGATCGATCTTGGGATGGCGGTGGCGATCGCGTCGGAAATAGGCCGCGTTGGGCGTCAGCGGCCCGGACATCGACGCGAGCGGCTGCTCGATCATGCTCAGCATGCGCAGCGCGAACGGGTGCAGGGGACCCAACCAGCGCGCCATGCCCTCCAGGGGTCGAAGCTCGAGTTCGGCGGCGGCGTCGGCGGATACGAGTGCAGTGGTCTGCTCGTCGGTGCCGTCGTGCGTGAGGATCGAGTCGGACATGCGCGGGTGGAGCGAGCGCAAGGGCGCTACGTCGGCCCCGACGGTAGCCCGTCCCGCCGGGTGGAGCAAACACGCGCGGGGAAATGCAATTGCTGGTTCGTCCGAGGTTCGGTTAGCGTTTGCAACCCCCACGGAGAACGCTCATGCACGCCCGACGACACGGTGACCGGATGACCTCGTTGAGCTTGGCCCTCGCGCTGTTGGCTTCGGCCTGCGACGACGGCAACGAGCAGGCGCCCGCGCCGAAGGCCGACTCGACGAAGGCGGAGAACGTCGGGGCTCAGGTCCAAGAGGGCGCGAAGGTCGAGGCAGGCGCGAAGACGGACGCGAAGGCCGACGCGAACGAGGAGGTGCCGACCACCGCGGTGGAGCCCGAGGCGGACGCGGGCGGAGGCGGCGGTGCGGACGGAGGCGAGGGCGTCGACACGGACTCCGGAGGTGAGCCCGAAGCGGGCGGTGGCGACGCGAAGAAGCCCGATCCCACCTCGGCGTCGCCCAAGGGAGGATCCGAGGACCCCGCCAAGACCGGCAAGGCGCCTCGGGCCAAGGCCGCAGCCGCGGGCGATTCGGCCTCGGCGGATGGCAAGGACCTGTTCCAGAAGAAGTGCGCGAGCTGCCACGGGGCGACGGGCAAGGGCGACACCAAGCTTGGTCAGAAGTACGACATTCCGGACTGGAGCGAGCCCGGCTGGAAGGCCAAGTGGCCCCTGGCGAAGATCAAGAACGTCGTGACCAACGGCGAGCCGGGGACCAAGATGAAGGCGTTCAAGGACAAGCTGACGCCCGACGAGATCGACGCGGTCTACAAGTACGCGCTGTCGCTGGGGAAGTGACGGCGGCCGCACCGAGGGCGGCGGAAAAAGGGGCGCTCGCTACTCGGCGGTGCCGAACAACAGGTCCCACAGCGGCGTGATCGAAGCGTAGTTGCCCGCCCGCATGCCCAAATGGTGCTTGGCGTGCTTGCGGGCCATGTACGAGACCGCGCGGAACGGGAAGAAGGGCAGCGACAGGCCGCAGTGCACCACGATGTTGAGGAACGAGTACACCGCGAAGGCGATGCCGAAGGTGTAGACGTGCACCGGGCCGACCAAGAAGGTGCAGAACATGAGCAAGGCCACGCCGCAAAACGTCTCGACCGGGTGCAGGTAGAGACTCTCGACCGCCGTGGGGAATCGGGCCACGTGATGGACCGTGTGGACGCGGCGGAACCACTTCCATCGGTGGAAGGGATAGCGGTGCAAGAAGTAATACAGGAAGTCGTACGAGAGGATGACCAACGCGGCATCCACCAGCACCCGCCACACCGAGCTGGGCGCCTCGGTGAACAACCATGGATAGGCGGCGTAGCACGTCGCGGTCACCACGCCGGCCGAGAACGCGGCGTTGAAGACCGCCGTGCCGTACAGCCGAAAGCCGTCCAGGGGCACGGCCTTGCCACTGCCGGGCTCGCGGATTCGCCAGCGTTCGGAGATCGGAGAGCGGTGAAGCACGGCGAGGGCCGCCATGACCAGGCCCGAGAGGGCGAGGACGAGGGCGAGGATGACCGAGAGCGGCATGGGAGCGTGGACGTGACCCGTCGGCGGCGAACTGTATCAGGTGCCCGGCGGGTGCTTCGAGTCGGGGAATACCAGGCCGTGGCGGGGCTCACACGACCGTGGGGCTCGCAGGATTTGCGCGGTGCGAGCGTTCGCGCGAAGGCCAGCATCGCAGTTGGGGGGCGCGATCTCGGCTTCGCACCGAGGTCGCAGAAGCGCGCACGCGCGTACGTCGGGTCGTGGGCGCGGCGGTGGGCCTCATCAGGGTCTCGCCGAGCGCTTCGACGTATGGCGGGCGACCTCGCCGATCGCCCCGTGGATTCGAGGCCAGGCGCCTTCGGGCAGGTCGTGCCCCATGTTCTCGATCAGGAGGAAACGGGAGCCCGGGATCGCCGCGGCGGTCTGAATGCCGCCGACGGGACGGACGAGCGGGTCGATGCTGCCATGGATCACCAGCGCCGGGACGTCGACACGCCGGAGGTGGGGGCGGCGATCCTCGGCGGCGAGGATCGCCGCCATGTGCCGCATGAACCCGCCTGGTGACAGACCGCGGTCGAAGGAGAGGACGGCCCTGCGACGAGCGGCCGCGTCGTCGCGGTGGATCCCTCGGCTGCCGACGACCCGAAGGAACTCGAGATGGGCGCGCTCCGCTTCGTGGCGCGTTCGGGGGGCGGGTTTCATGAGTGCTCGCAAGGCGCGGACGGTGGGGATCCGCGACCAGCGATCGCCGGGATGCGACATGATCGAGGTGAGCGACAGGACACGGTGAGGGTGCCGGAGCGTCACCAGTTGCGCGATCATCCCGCCCATCGAAGCACCCACGACGTGAGCGGCGGGGATGCCGAGCGCATCGAGGAGCGAGGCCACGTCGTCGGCCATGTCTTCCAAGCCGTAGGGTGGATCGACGGGGAGGCCGATCGTGGAGCGCACCATCATGCGCCGAATCGGCGGCACGCCGAGGTGATCGAGCCGCGTGGACTCGCCGACGTCGCGATTGTCGAAGCGGATCACCTGAAAGCCGTGGCGGGCGAGGTCCAGGCAGAAGGCCTCGTCCCACAGCACCATCTGCGCGCCGATCCCCATGATGAGCACCAGCGGGACCCCCGAGCCGAAGCTCTCCCAGCAGAGCTCGATTCCGTCGCGGATCGCGACCGTCGGCATCGCTCCGATGTGTAGCGACGTCGCCGTCGACGGGGGGCGCCTTCCGTCGACGGGGGGGGCGCCTTCGGTCGGCCGACGTCGAGGGGGTTGCGCCGACGGGAACGCCCGCGGCGGAGCGGGTACTGGACCCGAGGCGAGGGCCCTGCGGCCCTCGAGCAACCCTCACCACACACTTGGAGCCATTCATGAATCCCGTCGACCGCCCTCGCACCCTCCTCGCACGCCACTGCCTGAGCGCAGCCATCGACGAGGCGTTGTTGGCCATGCCGGCGGCCAGCGAAGCCGACCAGGTGGAGCTGCGCGCGATCGTCGGGATCGGGCTCGAGCGCAAGGGGCTCAACGCGGCGGCGCTGCGTCACCTCGACCGTGTCCTGAGCGTCGCGCCGAATCACGCGCGCGCGCTCGCGCATCGCGGCATCGCGTACGACCGCCTGTTTCGTCAGGAGGAGGCGCGGGCGGACCTCCAGCGTGCGGTGGGCCTCGACCCGAGCTACGCGTTGGCCTGGGAAGAGCTGGCGTACACGTGTTACACCCTCGACGACCCCGACGGCATGGGTCGAGCGCTCGACGAGCTCGAGCGTCTGGGCGCGGCGTCGGGCGAGTTGTTCCGCCTCCGGGGCGAGCATCGCCTGGAAGCGGGCGACCGGGAGGGGGGGATTGCCGATCTGCGGCGCGGCTGCGAGCACGCCGATCCGATGTCGGCGTACCGCCTCGACGAGGCCGGGGTCACGCTCACCTCGGGCCCCGAGCTGGCGATGTGGGGGCTCGATCGGGAAAAACGAAGGATGCCCGACGAGGCGATCGATGCCTACCAGCGCGCCGTGCAAGTGGGCCTCGACCCGTCGCTCGACGTCCGGGTCGTGCGCTGGATGACGGGGCTCTTGGTCGCGCAGGGTCGGCGAGACGAGGCGCTCGAGGCCGTCGTGGCCCTCACGACGCGCCACCCCGGACGCGCGGACGCCTGGCTCGCTCGGGGTGAGATCGACGAAGATCCGGCGTCGTTCGACGAGGCGCACGCGCTGTCGCCCACGGATGCCGCCGTGGCCTGGGGACGCCACCTCCTGACCCACGGGCGCAAGGCCGAGGCGCTCGAGGTCTGTGCTGCACAGGTCGAGCGCGACCCCGACGATTGCGACGCGTGGGCGCTCTTGGGGGACATCCATCATGCGTTCGAGCGGGCCGACGCCGCCAAGGAGGCGTGGTCGAAGGCCGAGATGCTGGGGAGCTCCGAGGCACGGCGGGCTCGAGTGGCCGCGTACGGCCCCGAGCGCGGGATGGACCATTTCGAAGCCGCGCTCGCGCTGCTCGACGCGCACGATCGAGACGGCGCCGCGGCCGAGTTCGATCGCGCCGCCGACCGGTTCCGTACCGAAACGCGGGTCCCCGGCGACGAGGCGCATCGCTATCTCGCCAAGGCGCTGTACAACTCCGCGTTCGTGCGAGAGTTGCGGGTGGCCGACGACATCCTCGAGCCGAGCTTCCGAGAGGCCATCGAGCTCGAGCCCACCTATACCGAGGCCATGCTCTCTTTGGGGAACCTGTGCTTGCGCACCGGTCGTGAGGACGAGGGCCTGGAGTGGTTCGAGCGCGCCGGGGAGATCGATCCTTCCGCGGGCCAGGGATGGTACTACCGTGCGCGTCACTACTTCCAGAAGTGTGCCTACGCGCAGGCCGTGGAGGACGCGACGAAGGCGTTCGAAGCGTACGTCCGGCGCAGCCAGGGGCGCTTCGCCGCCGATGCGATCATGATCCGCGGCGAGGCGAACGAGGCGCTCGGCAACCTGTACGATGCCAAGCGCGACTACGATCTCGCCTACGAGTACGGTCACCCCACCGGCTACGCCAAGGGGGATCACATCCGCGAGCGGATCGCCCTCGACGACCCCGACAGCGAGGAAGCCCAGGAGATGATGGACAAGATCATCGACCAGGTGAGCGAAGGCGAGTACCCGTGGGCCTTCTGCGACGTGCTGGAGGCCCGCGTCGCCGACTCGAAGCGCGCCCGCGCAGTCGTGGCGCGCCTCCGAGAGGGCGAAACGCCGACCGACGACGAGCTCGACGAGCTGGTCGCCTTCCTCGAAGGGACGCACTGAACCCACCGCGCCTCCCCCCGGCACGGACGCTCGGGCGCGAGACCGGCCTCCGAAACCGGGTCGGGCGCGAGACGAACTCGGATGCCGCGAGGCTCCGAAAGCACCTCACCTCGCACGCAGTGGCGTTACGAAAGCGATGGTACGCGAACTGCTGCCCCATCGGTGGCAGACTGCGCGGGCCCGTCCGTTCCCGGCCTGACCAACGCTCCCTCGACCCGAACCGCGTTCGTACCCTCCGAAGCTCACGATCTGCGAACTTCAGGAGACCCGAATCGCGTTTGTATCCTCCGAAGCTCACGATCTGCGAGCTTCAGGCGACCCGAATCGCGTTTGTACCCTCCGAAGTTCGCGATCTGCGAACTTCGGGCGACCCAAATCGCGTTTGTTATCCTCCGAAGTTCACGATCTGCGAACTTCGGGCGACCCAAATCGCGCTTGTTATCCTCCGAAGTTCACGATTCGCGAACTTCGGGCGACCCAAATCGCGCTTGTTGTCCTCCGAAGTTCACGATCTGCGAACTTCGGGCGACCCAAATCGCGTTTGTACCCTCCGAAGTTCACGATCTGCGAACTCCAGCCCACACGAACCGCACTCGTTCCCCCCGAAGTGCCGTCGGTCTCGACGTGTGAACGTCACCTGTCGCGTTTTCGGGTTCTCGGGGCGCGGGGGGGGCCGAGTGGCCCGGATGGCTCGGGGCGTATCGGTAAGGCCGGGGGGCGCTGCGAGGGGCACCGAGGAGAGGTCGAGCGTCGGGGGCCCGCGGATCAGGGGGTGTGGGCGGCGACGAGGGTGTGGGCCTGGTCGATGTAGGCGGAGACGTCGTCGTCGGGGAGGTTCTGGCGGTGATCGGTGAGTTGCAGGCGGAGGCGATCGCCTTGGGACTCGGTGAGGAGGATCTCGGTGATGTGTCCGGCGACGGGGTCGAGGTGGATCGTGAGGCTGCGGATGAGCTTGCGGACCCGTGAGCCGCGTTCGGGGAGAATTTCCAGCCGATACCCGCGGCCCTTGGGGACGTCGACGCGAGCGTTCGCGATCAGCTCGGGGCCTTCGCCAGGGGCGAACATGCGAACGAGGCGATCGGCGAACCATGCCGCGGCGGGACGGAGCGCGGTGTCGATGGGGGGACCCGGGGGGAGCTCGCGCTGGTTGGGCACGACGAAGACGCGCTCGCCCTCGATCAGGGTCGTCGATCCGGACAGGCCGTCGTCGCGGAGCACCAAGGTGGAGGGGGCCCGGAAGGCCAGCGTGCCGGTGGTGAACAGGGGCTCGGACAAGAGTGATGTCTCGCGCCGCGTGGTGACGCGCACCAGCAAGTTCCGGGTGCGGCGCGCGTAGTTGCTCCACAGCTCCAGGCGATTGTCCAGGCGCTTGTCGTCGGCCGGTCCCGCGAGCAGCCGGCGAGGCCAGGCGAGCGACGCGACGGCGAGCATCACGAAGGCGCGGCGGGAGTTCATCGGCGATCCTCCAGGGAGTCGTCCTCGCCGGAATCGGGGCTCGAATCGAGGCGGTCGATGGAGCTTCGGGCGTCGGCGGACGAGCCGGGACGGGCTCGGTCCATGCTTCGTGTCGCGTGCCGGAACGTGCGGGTGAGGCCGGGCGCGACGAACAGGCCGACGAACGACGCGATGGCGGCTCCGGTGGAGGTCACGAGGCCCATGTGAACCCAGGCGTCGACCCCGCTGGCGACGAGCGCCAGGCCGACCGCGACCTGGCACAGACTGGTGACGAGCAACCCCATCGCGAAGAAGGGCCGGCGCAGGTCGAAGGCTCGACAGGCGCGGCCGGCCGCGATCACGGCTGCGGCCCCGGCCAGCAAGAGAGCCGGGACGACCAGCGGCGAAAGGGGGATCCGCAGCGGGACCATGAGGGCGATCACTGCGGTGATGGTGACGAGGGCGGCGAAGGCCGAGCTCAGGGCGATGGCCAGCGAACGCGTCCCCAGCCACACGACGAAGGCGCCGATCCAGAGCTGGCACAGGACGTAGACGCCCAGCCAGTCGCGGAATCGCGGGCGATCGAGGCGCGCGGCGGCGGCCGGACCCCGCAACTCGAGGGGCTGGCCCTCCGCCGTCGTGATGACGGGCAGGGGCGCTTCGGCATCGCCGCGCAGGTGCACGAAGGTGCGGATCGTCGTCTGTCCCCCGACGGGATCGACGTAGCGCGCGATCCAGGGACCGAGAGGGCCGTCGAGGGCGGCGTCGGGGGTGGGAACGGCCGCGGAATCGGCGGCGCCGCGCAAGAACTCGCCGAAGGCATCGGCGTGGAATCCCCGGGCTTCGAGGATCTCGCGGAGCTTGCGGAGACTCTGCTTCAGGTCGATCGCCTCGAGCGCGCGGCGCCGCAGCTCCAACTCGTCGGGCCTGAGGACCAGCATGCCGGGGCTGTCGATCCGCATCGCACGATCCGGCACCAGCTCGGCGAGCTCGCGCGCGTCCACGGCCGCGCGGGCCAGTGTTGCGCCGGCATCGGCGCCGGACGTTCGCGCCTCCACCACGAGGGACGGATCGAAGAAGTCCTCGACGAGCGCGGCCTCGGCCTTCGCGTGCTCGGTCTCGCCGAGGAGGATCCGATCACCCCCCCGGACGACGAGTTTCTCGGACGCGAACGCTCCGAGGGCGAGGATCGACGCCGTCGATGCGATCGCGACCAGCCCCATCGGACGGAGCAGAAAGCCGCGCTGCTCCCAGGAGACGCTGCCGCGGACCACCGCAAGGATCGCCGGCAGGAGCACGCGGAGGACGAGCAGCATCACCGCGACCGCCGCTGCCCACCACAGGCTCCATGCCTTCCAGGTGGGGTAGGGAGACAGCCACAAAGGGAGGAGGGCACAGCCCAGGACGATGGCTCCCGGCCAGCCGCGCTCGGAGATCCGCTGCAGGTGCAGCGCGCCCTCGCACGAGAACCCGAGCAACAAGACGAGGAGCGGAAAGCTCAGGGGGTCGATCGGCGGGCCGAAGGTCACGACCACGCCCAGACCCGTCGCAAGGCCGAGGAGGACCGCGAGCGCAGGCCGCAGCTTGCGAAAGGAGGCCGCGAGCACGATCGCGATGCCGGCGAGCGCGGCGAGGGCCAGCCGCGGTGCGCGGGTCTCCAGCAGGCGCGCGGCGTCGTGCTGGCGTCCGACGGGGCCGACGAGGTCGACGGTGACCGGGAACGCGGCCACCGCGGTGCGGACCGCCGACAGGAGCTCGTCGGCAGGCCGCTCGCTTCGAAGCTGCACCAAGAGGGCCGTCCCATCGTGCGCCAGGAGGTCCCCCCGGGGGGTGACCTCGGCCGACGCCGGCGCGATGGCGTCGAGGTGGCCGTAGCGACCCGCGGCGTCTGCGGTGAGCGTGCGTAGCCCCAGCGGATCGCGGCGAGCCTCTTCGCTGCTGAGATTGAAGAAGGGCGAGGACAGTCGCGCACGCAGACCCTCGACGGCCGAGATCATCGCCGGCTCGGTCAACCGGCGACGAAGCTCGTCGTGCGTGTCGAGCGGAAGGAGATAGAGCGCGTGCGCGTCGAGCCAGGCTCCGACCTCGGTGGCCGGAGGCGCGATCGGGACGCGTTCGGGCCCGAGCGCCTCGCCGATCGTGGCGCCGACCGACAGGAGGATCTCACCGGGTGCGGTTTCGACCGTGGCAGCTTCGGGATCGAGACGGAGGAGCAGCAGCGGCTCGTCGAGACGAGGTTGGTGCTCCGGGGGGACGAGGCCGAAGAGATCTCCACGAAGGGACATGCCTTCGCGGGACAGGTGCGTCAGCACCACCACACACAGTCCGATCCACAGCACGAGCACCAGACGCGCCCGCGATCGTGCGAAGCGGCGCACGGGGCCGCGTTCGGCCGAAGAGCTCTCGGAAGTGGGCGCGACGCCCGTCACCAGAGGCGCACCTTAGCATCCGTCGTGGTAAACAAGAGAGGTGTTGTTGAACCCGCAGCAG
>CAZYSW010000051.1:0-647 GCA_964650105.1 uncultured Nannocystaceae bacterium | reverse complement strand
CGCGCTGCCGTGGCGCATCGGGGATCGCCCGTGCTCGTCCTGGCGGGCGCGGGGACCGGGAAGACCCGGGTCATCACGCATCGCGTGGCGGCGCTCCTCGACGAGGGGGTGCCGGCGTGGCGGATCCTGGCGGTCACGTTCACGAACAAGGCCGCGGCCGAGATGCGCGCGCGGATCGAGGCGCTGTGCGAGGGGCGACACGATCTCCGGGAGCTGTGGGTCGGGACGTTCCACGCCATCTGTGCGCGGATCCTGCGTCGGCACGGGGAGGCCTTGGGCCTGTCGAGCCGGTTCACCATCTACGACCCGGGAGACCAGGCCGCGGTGATGCGCCGCGTTCTCGAGGAACAGAACGTGTCCGAGCGCCTGGTCACCCCCCGCGGGATGCTCGGATTCATCGATCGCGCCAAGAACCTGGGCCTGGGGCCCGACAGGCTGCAGGAGATCGGCCTCCAAGACCCCATGGCGACGACGGTGCGCAACGCCTACCAGGCCTACCAGGCGCGCTTGCTCGCCGCCGATGCGGTGGATTTCGGCGATCTCCTGATGCACACGGTCGCGCTGCTGCGCAAACCGGCGGCGGGGGGGCAGCTCGGCGACTACGACCCCGTGGCGCGGCTCCAGACGCGGTTTATGCACGTGCTGGT
>CAZYSW010000050.1:0-18525 GCA_964650105.1 uncultured Nannocystaceae bacterium | reverse complement strand
ACTACGGAGACACGTGGTGCATGATCGCCTTCGATGCCGTGGGGACCCACCCGATTAGCGGACAGCAGATCGAGATTCGGAAAACGTCGATTACCTGGACGAACGGCTGCCAGTGTCTTCACCAAAGTGACTCGGACCTCGTAGAAGACGTAGAGCTAGGAGCCATCTCGCCGAACCTCACGTACTGGAACATTCGACAGAGGATCCATGACATCGCGGTACTCAACTGCGAGTATCACGCGACCGCTATCATGGGCTTGCTCGACCCGACATGTGACGAGGTTATCTCCCCTTGTTCCGGCATCTTCCGCTCGGGCGAGGCAACCTGCGCGCTGGACACGAACATGGACAGCGCATGGGGTGGGACGGCATCGAACGACGACGCGCTATGCGAGACCGACGACTGGGGCGGCGGTTCTGAGAGCGGCAGCCAACTGAACGGTGAGGGATGCCGGGGACACGTCATGAGCCCCTCCTATCCGAGCGACGCCAACGACGCGGTCGTGTGCGCGGCTGGACCCGATGACTGCGCCGTGGACGAGCATTTCGTGAAGGTCATCAACACGGATCCTTCGCTGATCGACGACGACCCAGGCTCCGTTCAGTTCGTCACAGGTAGTCTGACCGGCCTCAAGATCACCTCCGTCCCGTCTGGCTCGCTCGCTGAGGCATTGAACTTTCAGACGAACGACGTCATCACTGCAGTCGACGGTTTCTCGGTGGAAACGCTCTCCGATGCGGTCGAGACGTTCACCCGGGTCGCCAAGGAACGCGCAAACCAGACGTTCACGATCACGTACAAGCGGCCGGGGCCGTTCGGAGTGCAGACGAAGATGAAGACGGTCACGATCGACGATCTGAGCGGCTACCCGTGACCCTGGGTGCTTCCTTTTGCGGCCGCGTCCGGTGTCGGGCGCGGCCGCTCGCTTTTTCGCGGCCCGGCTCCGGGCCGCTTATAAAGGACCCCCGCACCCGGTCCCGGGGACCTCCCCGGGGGGTCTCGCGCCGTGCGCAGTTGTGACTCAGTGCAGACTTGGCCCCAAACACCCCCGTATCTCCTCGATTTCGGCCCCGTACGGGGGGGCTTGCGAACCGGAACTGGAACTGGAACTGGAACCCGGAACTAGAACTGGAACCCGGAACTAGAACTGGAACCCGGAACTAGAACTGGAACTCGGAACTAGAACTGGAACCCGGAACTGGAACTGGAACTGGAACCCGGAGCTGGAACCGGAACCCGGAACCACGGGCTCGACCGGAACGAACGCCGCGGCCGCAGCTCGAGCCGGCGCGGGTCAGTGGGTGAGGGTCAGGGTCGGACGCGTGCGGACCTCTTCGAGGATCCGCTGGGTGCCGAACTTCGGCAGGCGCATGAACCCCGACCAGGCGTTCGCGGCGAGCGTGCCGTCGTAGAGCCACTGCGTGATCCGGTCCGCGACGGTTCGAGGGCTGCGCACCGGAAGGCTCAGCCCGTGCTGCGCCGCGAAGCGGGCGTTGAAGCGCTCGTGGGGGCCGACGGGCTCGGTGAGCAGCAAGGGGATGCCCAGGGCGGCGTAGAACGTCAGCTCGTTGGGCCGGGTCCACAGGATGTCGGTGCGCGCGAGCAAGGCGTCGAACTGGTCGAAGACGGTGTCGAGGGAGGGTGCGTGGAGGATCTCGACGCCTCGCCCCACGAAGCGGTCGAGACAGATCTTGTCGAGCGCCCGGCGGAAACGCCCCGCGAGCTCGTCGCTGGTACCGGCCACCAGGGCGAGGCGAATGCGACCCGAGACGACAGCCTGGCGGATGCCGGGGAGAAAGGCGTCCACCAACCCGGCCTGGGTGCCCTCGCCGCCCACCGCGATGGTCAGAAGCGGCGGCTCGCGTTCTTGCTCCCGGCCTGTGTCGGCCAGAAAGTGATCGACCTCGTGGCGCCAGGCCTGCCGGAAGCGCTGCCGCGGGTCGAGGCGAGCCAGACGTGGCCCGAGGTTTCGTCGCAAGACGTCGAGGTGCTCGTCGCCGACCAACGACTTCGGCAGGGGAAACCCGGTGAACGCGATGCGATCGTCGGAGACGCCGAAGGCCCGCAGACGACGGACGACACCGCGCGTCGGGGCGAAGTACTTGATGTTGCTCTCCCGGGGATCGATCGGCACCCACACCCGGTTGACGTCGGCGTCCGTGACGACGCAGTAGACGGGCTCGTGCCCCGCCCGATCCGCGATCACGGCCGGGGCGTAGAACGTCGTCAAGAGCGGACCCGCGACCGTGCGGAGCGCTCCGACCAGCGCCCCTCCGAACCCGCTCTCGATGAGCGCATCGAGCAAGCGAGAGGCCAACGAAGGGCCAGCGAACTCCCGGCGCCGGCGCAGCGGGGGAATCATCGTCAACCCGTCGAGCAGTCGACGGATGCCCGGTCCGACCAGCGGGAGGCGCAAGTCCTGGGCGGCGAGGTCATGCGCCTTGCGCAGCAGCTCCCACAACCGCCGCTCTCGCCCGTTGCACAGCGGAGCGCCGTCGGCCCTCCAAAGCTGACACCCGAGCATCTGGGCCAACGAACGCGCTGCCCTCAGGCGGCCGGAGCCCATGGCGGAAGCGACCACGACGGAATCGGGGGAAAACATCGAGCTGGCGAGGGTGGAGTCGGGAGCGATCACGTTGCCTCGGTGGGGTTCGTCGGCACCAGACGAAAAGGTGCGACCACCTCGGAGACTTCCGGCCGAGGAAGCGCGAGGCGGGCGCGTCGAAACTCGATACGGGCTCAGTCTACCTTCGTCCGACGACCGGCGCGTGACGACATCCGACGGTCGAGAGGTCTCGATCTTCGGGCGCCGACGTGCCGCGGCCTTCGGGCCACCGACCTTCGGGCTTCCTTGCTCGAACGCCTCTCGTCGAACGGATCGGCGCGTGTCGACGCGACGCAACCGGCCGGCCATGCAAGCCACGGACATCGTGCGGTCGATGCCTCGCCGGTTCTGCCGGCCCTCGAGTCGAACCGTGGGCGCGCCGCCCAGGTCGATCCTCAGTGCGTGGTTCGAGCGCTGCGGCGGTTGGCCGCGAGATCGGCGAGCATCGCCTCGGTGATCAGCGTGATGCCGGATTCGGTTCGGTAGAACCGGCGCGCATCGTCTTCGGGATCCTCGCCCACCACGAGTCCTTCGGGGATCCGACACCGCGCGCCCACGATCACCTTCTTGAGCACGCAGCGCCGGCCGACGTCCACGCCGGGCAACACCACGGCGTCCTCCACCAGGCTGTAGCTGTTCACGCGGGTGTCGGTGAACAGAAGCGAGCGACGCACGGTGCCTCCGGAGATGACGCACCCCGCGGACACCAGCGCGTCGACGGCCATCCCTCGCCGATCGTCGTCGTCGAACACGAACTTCGCGGCCGGGCGCTGCGCCTGGTAGGTCCAGATGGGCCACGACGCCTGATAGAGATCCAGCGAGGGGGTGACGTGGGTGAGATCGAGGTTGGCCTCCCAAAATGCGTCCAGGGTTCCGACGTCGCGCCAGTAGGGTTCGGTCGCACCCTCGGACATCACGCAGCTCCGCGCGAACGGGTGGGCGACGACGCGTCGCCTGGCCACCAGGCGAGGCAGGATGTCGGTCCCGAAATCGTGAGACGAGTCCTCGTTCGCCGCGTCGCTCTCCAGCGTTTCCATGAGCGCCTCCGTATCGAACACGTAGATCCCCATGCTCGCGTAGGAGACGCCGGGTCGGCCCGGAATCGAGGGCGGGTCGGCGGGTTTCTCGAGGAAGCTGACGATGTTGCCGTCGGCGTCCGTGTGAACGATCCCGAACCCGCTGGCGCGAGATTGCGGGACCTCGACGCACGAGACAGTCACCTCGGCGCCGCTTTCGACGTGGCTGGCCAGAAGGCGTCCGTAGTCCTGCTTGTAGACGTGGTCGCCCGCCAAGATCAGCACGTACTTGGGCGCGTGGCCGCGGATCACCGCGAGGTTCTGATAGACGGCGTCGGCCGTCCCGAGGTACCACGACCCCGCATCGGTCTGCTGCTGCGCGGGCCACAGCTCGACGAACTCGCCGAGCTCGCCGCGCAGGAAATTCCACCCGCGCTGGATGTGCCGAATGAGGGTGTGCGCGCGGTACTGGGTCACCACGCTGACGCGGCGAACACCCGAGTTGATGCAGTTGGACAGCGGGAAGTCGACGATCCGAAACTTCCCCCCGAAAGGCATGCTGGGCTTGGCCTGGTCGTCGGTCAGCGCCTTGAGCCGCACTCCCCGACCACCCGCCAACACGATGGCCAGTGTGTTTCGCAAGACGTGCCCGATGTCCGATCGCGGGGAGATCACGGCGGTCTTTTTGCCACGCCGCTCACCGACGAGCATGGCCCCCGCCTGCACGATCCGAGCGCGTGACCTCACGCGAGCACCGGTCGGAGCACGGCGTGTGCTGCGCTGGCCCCGATGTACTCTTCACCGACCGCGATGCGAGTCCTCCAGGTGACGTCCGAGGCCTTTCCGCTGTGCAAGACCGGTGGTCTCGCCGATGTCACCAGCGGCCTGTCGGCCGCACTCGTCGGCCGGGGTGACGACGTCCGCCTGATGATGCCGGCCTATCCCGGCAGCGCTGCGGCAGCGGCCGCCGAGCCGGCTCTCGATCTCGGCGACCCCCTCGGAGTCGGACCCACCCGGCTGCTCGCCGGCCGAATGCCGGAAACCGACGTCTTCGTGTGGCTGGTCGACTGCCCGGCCATGTACCAGCGTCGCGGGGGCCCCTACCTCGACCCGCTGGGGCAGGACTGGCCCGACAATCACCTGCGGTTCGGGCTTCTGGGGCGGGTGGCCGCGCTGGTTTCGATCGGCGGCCCGCTGGCGGGATGGACCCCCGACGTCGTGCATGCCCACGACTGGCAGGCGGGGCTGGTCCCCGCCCACCTCGCGCTGTGGGGGCGGCGGCGACCAGCGACCGTGTTCACGGTGCACAACTTGCATTTCCATGGAAGCTTCCCCGAGAAGGTGCGCGCCGCCGTCGGCCTGCCGGTGGAGTGCTGGTCGATGTTCGGCGTGGAGTTCCACGGAGCCCTGTCGTTCCTCAAGGCAGGGCTGTACTACGCCAACCAGCTCACCACCGTCAGCCCGACCTACGCGCGAGAGATTCAGACCCCCGTGGGAGGAGAGGGGTTCGAGGGGCTTTTGGCCAGCCGCGCCGCCGACCTGCACGGAATCCTCAACGGCATCGACACCACGGTCTGGGACCCGCGCCACGATCGACACCTGCCGGTCCGCTACGACGCCGAGACGCTGGAGGGCAAGACCGCCGACAAGCGGAGCCTGCAAGAGGAGCTCGGCCTGGCCGTCTCACCGCAGCGGCCGCTTTTCGGTCTGGTCGGGCGGCTCACCCACCA
Organism: uncultured Nannocystaceae bacterium; assembly: GCA_964650105.1. Classification (GTDB taxonomy): domain Bacteria; phylum Myxococcota_A; class Polyangia; order Nannocystales; family Nannocystaceae; genus CAZYSW01. Next base: position 13,173 of record CAZYSW010000050.1, on the reverse strand, counting down.
AAAGGGCATCGACCTCCTCCTCGGGGCGTTGGAGACGATTCTGTCCCGGGACGCGCAACTGTGCGTGCTGGGATCGGGCGAGGGCGCTTACGAGCAGGTGCTCGCCGAGGCGGCGCGCAGAAACCCGCGGATGATCGCCTACCGGCGCGGCTACGACGAGGCGCTCTCTCACCGCATCATCGCCGGCAGCGACGCGCTCCTGGTGCCGTCGCGCTTCGAGCCGTGCGGCCTCACCCAGCTCTACGCGCTCCGCTACGGCACCATCCCGGTGGTTCGCAGGACCGGCGGCCTGGCCGACACCGTACCCGACATCGGCAACGACGGTGTGGGCGTGACCTTCTTCGAGCCCTCCACCCGAGACTTGGTGACCGCGTTGGATCGCGCCCTCGAGCTGTTCGCCGATCCCGAGCGACTCCGCGCGGTACAACGACGCGGGATGGAGCTCGATCACGGGTGGGCGATGTCGGCGGATGCGTACCGGGCGATCTATCGAGCGGCCATCGCCGCTTCGGAGGCTGACGGTTCGCCCGAGCGCACGCACGAAGCCCCGAAACGTCGCGCTCCGTGAGCCGCGCCCCGGCGGGCGACGAAGCGGGTCGACGCGTGTGCGATACTGGCCGCGGTGCAGGATCCGCAGGCCACCTGGTACTTGCAGAACGTCGAGCCCGCCGGCGAGGTCATCGTCGACGTGGGCGCGAACGTGGGCCGTCTGTCGCAGGTCTTCTGGGATCACGGCGACCTCGCGACCCGGGTGATCTCGGTCGAGCCCCTCCCCCAGAACCTCGAGCGGCTTCGTGAACGCGCCGGTGCGGCCGGTCCCCGGTGGGAAATCCACGCCTGTGCGGTGTCGGACCGCGACGGTGTCTTGCCACTGAGAGTCCGTTTCACGGACGAGGAGGGGTGGAACAGCGCGGTGATCGACGCGGCGCCAGCCGGCGATGCCTCGTTTGTCGAGGTCCCGTGCAGGCGCCTCTCCGACCTCGTGCCGGAGGCGACCGTGGTGAAGGTCGACATCGAAGGGCACGAGTATGCGGTGCTCTCCGAGGCGCTTCCGCGGCTCCGACACGTTCACACCTGGCTGCTGGAGCTGCACATGGTGCAGACGGTGCCGCTCGAGACCGCGCTGGGGGCCCTCGCGGGTCACGGGTACACCCTGTTCGCGGCGGGTATGCGGCGCGGTCAGTCGGGGACGGCGTGGCAAAACGTCCCCATCGACGCCCGACTGTCCTGGGATCGAATCCCCGTGGCCAAGCGGCACGCCGACGGGAGCGTGTTCAAGATGCTCCACGTGATCGCCAAGCGGTGACGGGGCGTCCGGCCCGACGGGCGGCCGCCCGCACCACGTCCGGCCTTCTCGCGTCGTCGAGCACGAGACGAGCCGTCCGCCGTGGGCTCAACCGGCGAAACGCAAGAGCACGGCCCACGCCACGAGCGTCGCGAGGCTCGCGAGCCCCCATCGAACCGCGGACCGCAGGCGCAGGCGCCCACGGGCGTCGAGGGCCCGCAGCACGAAGCCCGCAGTGGCCACCAACCATCCGACGAACGCCCAGGCCGCGAGGTGGCCACGGACGGGATTGGGGCCGGGTACGGCCTCGAGCAGCGCGAGGTGGTAGGCGTACGGGTCGCCGACCCCGGACAGATCCGTGTCGAACTGGCGCTCCTGCTCGGCCATGAGCCGCGCGATGCGACGATTGAGGTCGTGAAAGGTCTCCTCGTGCGGGAGCCACACGGCGCGGGTGGCCAAAATGGCGCGCCGAGCCTCGCGGTAGGCCATCAGCGCGAGCTGATCCTCGTGTGCTGCTTCTCGCGCGGTGCCCAGCGCCACGAGCCGCTCGAGGGCCTCCTCGTCGTGCCCGGCGATCGGCAGGCGCCATCGGACCGCGCGGCCCAGGTGGATGACCTCGGCCTCGAAATCACCGATGCCCGCGGCCTCCTCGGCCGCGACCAGCTCCGCCCTGCCCTCCCACGCCACGCGGAGCACCAGCGGAACGAGCGTGACCACCAACACCGCCACCACCATCAGCGTGGGGCGCAAGCCCCGAAGCCGCCCCACGGAGCGGTCGTCCGGACGCTCGGCCGTGGCTCGAGGTTCGCTCATGTGAAATCTCGGCGGGAGAAGAGGACCATGGCCAGCAACAGGCACGTCACCACGTAGAGCATGCAATAGGTCGCGGCCTCCGCCACGTAGCCCCAGCTCACGAAGGTCTCGTGCACGCTGACGATCTCGCCCCCGCCGAGGTTCGCGCCGGAGATGTAGAACAGGTGAAAATCGGGCAGCACGCGGGTGACGGCCTGCAACAGGAGGCCCAGCACACTGCCGTCCATCTTGCCCGTCGCGAACGTCCGGAGCTCCACCGAGTTGCGACCGATGACCCAGATCGCGGCGGTGAACATGGCCGAGAGGTACGGCGACGAGAACGAGGGGAACAAGAGCGCGACCGAGACGAGCAGGAGGAGCTCGGAGAGCACCAGGACCTCGGCGCGGACCAGGGTCCAGCCGTGCTTTCCGCCCTGGACCCCGATGAACACGGCGAGCGTGACGGCCATGAGCGTCACCAGCAACCCCAGCGTCGTGGCCAGCCCCACGTACTTGCCGAGCAGGAATTCCCAGCGGTGCAGCGGCTTGGGGATGACGAAGTACACGGTCTTGCGATCGAGCTCCTTGGACAACAGGTTGACGCCCAAAAACAGCGCGATCACCACGCCCACCAGGCTGATCCCCGCCAGGCCAATGTCGGTGATCACCCGGATCTCCTCGTGCAGCGACAGCTCGCCGAGCACCAGGGAGAACGCCATCAACGCCACCGCGAACAGCACCAGCACCGCGAGCACGCGGTTGCGGATGGCCTCGCGGAAGGTGACGAGGCCGACGGCCCACACCCTTTTCAGGCTCCCGCTCATCCGGAGACCTCCCGCGCGACCGCGGCCTCGTGCACGAACAGCTCCTCGAGGCTCTGGCGATGGCGTGTCACCTGCAGCACCTTGCCGCCCGCATGCACGACCGCCGCCACGAACGCCTCCGCCGCCTCGGGATCGTCGGTTCGCATCACCTCCCCTTCGGACGTGGTCGTGTGGTCGCCGGGGTACGCACGCAAGCGCTCCAGTGCCTGGGCATCGCCTCGCCAGACCACCTCGGCCGACTGCACGCGGGGGCTGAGCAGGTCGCCGAGCTTGCCGACGTCGCGCAACTCGCCGTTCACGATGATCCCGACGCGATCGCACAGCATCGTCGCGTCGCTGAGGATGTGCGTGGAGAAGAAGACGGTCTTGCCGGCTTGCTTGAGGTCGGCGACGAGATCTCGGACCTCCTTGCGCCCGATGGGGTCCAGCCCACTCATCGGCTCGTCGAGCACGACCACGTCGGGGTCTCCCATCAGGGCCTGGGCCAGCCCGGCTCGCTGGAGCATGCCCTTGGAGTAGGAACGCAGCGGCCGGCGCCCGGCGTGGCCGAGACCGACGCGTTCGATGAGCGCGGCCGCGCGCCGGCGACGGGTCGTGCGATCCAGGCCGTGGAGGCGTCCGACCATGTCGAGGAGCTCGAACCCCGACAGATAGTCGTAGAAGTACGGATTCTCGGGGAGATAGCCGGTGCGACGCTTCGCCCGGCGATCGCCCACGGGGGCGCCGAAGACTCGCGCGGTGCCGCCGGTGGGAAAGATGAGCCCCATCAAGATCTTGATCGTCGTGGTCTTGCCCGCACCGTTGGGTCCCAGAAACCCGAAGATCTCGCCGGGCTCCACCGAGAACGACACGCCGCGCAGCGCTTCGGTACGGCGCCGAAAGAACCCGCGCACGAACGTCTTGCGCAGATCTTGGACCTCGAGGACGGACATCAGGGGAACCGGGCCTGGACGCCGAGGCTCACGTCGAAAGAGAATTCGAACCAGCGGAGGAAGCCCAGCCGCGCCAGCGGGCTGAGGACGATCCCGACGTTGCGGTGGGGCTCGATCTGCAAGACCGGCCCGAGTCGAACGCCGATGTCGTCGTCCTTGATGTCGTGCTCACCGGCGACGATGGGTCCCTCGGGCACCGGACACGGCCCACCCACGGTATCGGTGGGGCCCGTGCAGCGACTGCGCCCGCGGTAGCCCGAGAAGTTCTCGTGCGTCCACACGAAGTCCACCGCCCCGCCGATCTTCACGCGGCGCTCGGGCCGCGAGATCCAGGCGCGGATGCCCGGGGTCAAGCCGACGGCCAGACTGTCGTTGAACAGCCCCTTGCACGTCTCCGGATCGGCGTCGTCCTTGCACTTGAACTCCCGCTTTTGCACGTTGAGGCGCACGCCGAGCACGACGTCGATTCGGGGATGCACGCCGAATCCCCCGGTGAACTCCATGAACCATGGAACCGCTCCGGTGCAAAAGCTCTTGCGCTTGGTCTCGCTGCCGGGGTCGTCGATGAACTCGCCGCAGAAGGCGTCGTTGACGTAGGGCAACACGGCGCCGAATCCCCAACCCGCGGCCACCGTCAGGCTGCCTTGGTTGTGGTGCGAGAAGCTGGGACCCGACCAGGTCTCGTCGTCGTCCTCTTCCGGCGGTGGCGGGGCCGCGGGCTCGTCGGGTTCGTCGGTGTTCGAGGAACCGACCTCGTCTTGCCCGGACACCTCTTGCGTCGGTGCAGCGCGGGGTGGCGGAGCCTTCGAGGAGCTCACCGTGGGCGTCTCCTCCGGAGCGGCTTGCACCGGCGCTTCGGCCGTGGGCGCGTCGGGGCGATCCTCGGTCTTCTTCGCCGCCTCGGGCTGGGTGCGGCGCTTGTCGCCGTGGAAGTCCTCGACCTGCTCGAGGAGGGCCTCGGTCGCCGCGTCCTCGTCCGGCGCCGGCTCGGCAGCCCACGCGGCCCGAGACAGCCACGCCAACGAGCACGCGGCGGCGGTCCAGACGCACCGCCGCGCCTCGGCGCCCCGTTGCCCGCCTGCGCCCGCCCTCCTCGCTCGCGTTCGCATCTGCTCGAGCGTGAGGATACGATGGACCGCGTGGTGATGCGAGCCGATCGCGTCGTGTCGCGCCGTTCGATCCTCCGTGGGCTCGGGGGTGTGGCGGGTGCAGCCGCGGCCGGCGTGGTCGGCCCGGTGCAGGCCGCTCCCGCACCAGCACCATCCCACGCCCCCTGGGACGTTTCGTTCGACACGGCCGCGATCACCATCGACCTGCCGCAGCTTCGCTACGACGGCGACTGGGCGCCGCGCAAGGGAGCGATGCGCGTCCTCGCCCGCGAGCTCAGGTTGCGCACCCGCCTCGAGCCCAAAGCCGAGCCCTCCACGGTCCAGGCCGACGACCCCGCGCTGTTCGAGACGCCCTTCCTCTACGTCGCCGGCGAAGGGAGCCTCCCCCGGCTGGGGCGCAAGGCCGAAGAGCAGCTTCGCCGCTTCCTCGATCTCGGCGGGCTGATCGTGTTCGACGCGGCGGACGGCGGTAGCGACCCGGGCTTCACCAACGACGTCAAGGCGCTCCTCGAGCGGATCGCTCCGGGCAATCCGTTGACCCCGGTTTCGACCGACCACGTGCTGTACCGGAGCTTCTACCTGGTGGACGCGCCGTGGGGTCGGACCAGCGTCCACGAGAACCTGCTCGGGATCCAGAACGAGGGGCGGCTCGAGGCCATCTTGCTCGGCAACGATCTGGGAGGCGCGCTCGCCGAGACGGAGGCCGGTCTGCCGGCGTATCCCTGCTCTCCGGGCGGGCCACGCCAGCGGGAGTGGGCCATTCGCTTCGGCGTGAACATCCTGCTCTACGCGACCTGCACCGATTACAAGGCCGATCGCGCCCACGTCGAGACGCTGCTGCGTTCGAGAAGGTGGCGATGACCGAGCGATGGACTTTCGCCGCGGGATACGCCCCCGATGCCATCGCGGGTGCGATCGTCGTCGTCGCGGCGACGGTGGCGATCGTCGAGGGCATGATCGCCTTCCGTCGACGACGCTCGGGGGCGACGCGGCGGCGCGCGTTCGGGATCCTCGCATTGCGGGTCCTGGCGGTCGCGGCCTTGATGGCTCTCGCGTTCGAGATCACCCTCCGGATCGATCAGGTCACGCCTCAGGGGCACAAGCTGGTCGTCCTGGTCGACCGATCGGCGAGCATGGGGGTCCCCGACGCGCTCGAGGACGGTCCGACCGAGACCCGACAAGCCAGGGCCGAGCGGGCCTGGGCAGCGTCGGCCGACGCCCGCCAGGCCTGGAGCGAAGCCGGCCTGGTGGTGGACGTGCGAGGCTTCCACCAGCGCTCGATCCCCTATTCGGGGGAGGCGGCGGAGACCTTGCGGGCACACCCCGACGGCACCGCGTCGGACCTGGTGCGCGCGCTGACCGAGCTGGGAGACGCCGAGGAGACCAGCCGGACACCGCTGGTGGGCGTGGTGGTGATTTCCGACGGGCTGGTGGCCACCGACCAGGCCAGCAGCGATCACCTCGTCGAAGTCGCCGAGGGGCTCGGCGTCCCGATCACCACGATGTCCACCGGAGCTCCGCTGCTGCGGGACGTCACCTTGGCGGACGTGCGAGCCGGGGAGTTCGCGTTCGTCGAGAACGTCACCGAATTCGAGGCCACGGTGGTGGCACACGGCCTGCGGGGGACCACGACGACCATCGAGCTTCGGCGGGACGGCACCGTGGTGGAGACCCAGCCGTTGCGACTGGGAGCCGACGGCGTCCCCCAGACGATTCGCTTCGAGGTCGCACCCGACCGCGTGGGTCAGTTCGTGTACGAGGTGGTCGTTCCCGATCAGACCGACGAAGCCACGACGATCAACAATCGGCGGGCCTTCGTGGTCAAGGTCCTGCGCGACAAGGTCAGGGTCCTGCACGTGGCCGGTCGTCCGGACTGGGACGTGCGAGCGCTGCGAACGCTGCTCCGGCGCGATCCGAACGTGGAGCTGCTGAGCTACTACATCTTGCGTGGCTTCGACGACATCTCCCGCGAAGACACGACCGCGCCGCTGTCCCTCATCCCCTTCCCGACCGACGAGCTCTTCGAAGAGGAGCTCGGATCGTTCGACCTCGTCATCCTTCACAACTTCGACGTCATCCAGCACCAGGTCGCGCAGTACGTGGACAACATGGCGCAGTACGTGCTGGACGGCGGTGCCCTGGTCATCATCGGAGGCGACCTCGGGTTCTCCGACGGTGGTTATGCGTCGCCCGAGATCGCCTCGCTGCTCCCGGTGGAGACCCGCGGCGGGACGCGGCTCGACACCGACCCCTTCCGCCCGATGCTCACCGATGCCGGGCGGCGTCATCCGATCACCGGGTGGCTGAGCGGCGGGAGCGGGCGCGGCTGGGAAGACTTGCCCGCCCTCGACACGTTCAACCCCCTGTCGTTGGCGAACGAATCGGCGATCGACGCGACCGCGCTGTTGGTCCACCCGACCGATCGGGATCGTGGCGGTCGGCCTCGACCGCTGTTGGCGGTGGCCGAGCCGGGCAAGGGCCGCACGCTGGTGCTCGCCACGGGCTCGACCTGGCGCATCGGCTTCGCCCCCGATCTCCCGCTCATCGACGGGGCACGCCCCTACGATCTCTTGTGGCTGGGGGCGGTCCGGTGGTTGCTGCACGACGACACCTCGGGGCGCCTCACGCTGGAGACCCACAAGCCGCGGTACCGAGTCGGCGAGGCCGTGGAGCTGCGGGCCAAGACGCTGAGCCCCTCGTACGCCCCCGAGCCCGACGTGGCGGTCTCGTGGCAGCTCCTGCCGCTGACGGGGGTGCCGATGGGCGACGCCCCGGCGACCGACGGCGAGGCCGGCGCTCCGCTTCGACACGGCGCCTGGACGACCGACGGTCTGGGGCGCGCCGAGGAGACCCTCGATGGCCTCCCGGTGGGCGCCTACGCAGCGGTCGCCCGACGCGAGCTCCCCGAGAGCACCGACGCCAGCAGCGATCCTCGCGAGTCGCCCGAGGTCCGGCGGGTGTTCATCGTCGAGCCTGCCGGTCGCGAGCTGGCGCAGATCGATGCCGATCGCGGCACCGACCTGTTGCGGCGCATCGCGAAGGCCACGGGCGGCGATGCATTGTCGGCGGCGGCCGGGGAGGTGCTACCTCGCGACATCGAGGTCGCCGATCCGTTCGCAGCCACGCCGCGCGAGGGCGTCCGCGTGGACGCGCGGCGCGAGGTTCCCTTGTGGAACGGATGGTTGGCCCTCGCCCTCATCGTCGCCACCTTCGGTGGCGAGTGGCTCGTCCGTCGTCGCTCGGGCGAGCGATGACGGGGCTCCTCAATGGAGCTTGACGCCGCGGTTGGGCAGCCACCCGAGCTCGAAGTGCCCCAGCATCACCGGAGAATCTTCGGTCAGGCGCACCACGGCATGGGACGGGCCCTCGGTCATGCCAGCCGGGCGCACGCCGTTGGTGCTCGCCAGGTCGTAGACCAAAAGCGAGCGTGGTGCTTCTTCGGTGACCAGGGCGTGCACGCGAGAGAGGTTGCGGCCGTGGCCGGCCAGCGAGCAGCGGTCGCTGTAGCGCCCGATCAGCAGACCGCGCCGTAGTTGCCTGCTGTCGAGCTCGAGCTCCCGGACCTCCTCGCCACGCCCGGAGGACTTGGTCGAGCGCAGGCGCAACACCCCGCGGGGCTGCGGTCGCGCGTCGAGGTCCAGGCCTCGGTAGCCACCGAACTCCCGCGGCTCGTCGACGCCGATGTGGGCGATCCCCGGCTCCGACATGGCGCTCGTGGCGAGCTGGATGCCGCTCCCCGACGGATCCAGGCCGGTCAGATTGCGAAACGCGACCTCGTCGGAGCCTTCGAGGAGGGCGACCCCCGCCTCGCTTCCGGGAATGACGAACCCCACCGTGCGCCCCAGGGTGACCACGCCGTGGCCGCTGAACGAGAACCCCGGAACCCGCTTGCCGTCGGCGAGCACGACGCCCGCGCGACCGCCGAGGTCGTAACCGCGGTAGCGCAGCGGCCCGTCGCCGGGCCATGCCGTGAGCAGCACGTGGCGAAGGCTCACGCGGTTGTCGTTGGGTACCGACAACGCGCAGCGATTGTGACGGCCGATGACGAGAGCGCGCGGCAGATCGCGAGGCCTGCGAAGCACCCGCTGCGCGACGGGGAATCCCTTGCGATCCGTCGCGACCACGAGCGCGTCGCCGCCCTCCACGCCGGCGACCAACGCCTTCAACACGGGGCGGGCCCGGCTGAAACACTCGGCGAGTTGCGCCGTGGGGCTCGGGTCCTCGCGCGGTGCATCTGCGGGATCTGCGCCATCCCCGCGCGCAGGCGGGTCAGCGCTGTCCTCGGGCTTGAGAGACACCGCTCAGCAGCCTAGGCCAGACGCGTACGAATCGCTACGGAAAACATCGCCCACGGGCCTTCTGGGGCCCATGTATGGGCGTTCCGCCGACGATGGGAACACCTGCACAGTATCCGACCCTTCGGGAGCCACGCTACTTTTCCGGACCGGACCTCCGCCCACGGTGACCGTCGAACCGAGCCCAGCGGTGACGGTCGTGAGGCGGCGAAATTTGGCTCTTTTGCACCCTCGAGGACGATCGATCCACAGATGAAGGCCCAACGGCCGCACCCCCACCCACCCCATCGCAGCTCTGTAGGAGACCGACCCATGAATACCCCGGAGATCACCACCATCCTCGGCAAAGGCAGTGCCTTCGACGGCAAGCTCACCTTCGAAGGCGCCGTCCGTATCGACGGGGAGTTTTCGGGTGAGATCCGCACGCAGGGCACCCTCATCATCGGTGAGTCTGCCGACGTGAAGGCGCAGATCATGGCCTCCACGATCATCATCGAGGGCGTCGTTCGTGGCGACATCACGGCCACCGACACCATCGAGATCCACGCCCCGGCCAAGGTTTACGGCAATCTCGCGACCCCCAACCTCGAGATCCAGAAAGGATCCGTGTTCCAGGGCAACTGCCGCATGGAAGGCACCGAGCAAAGTGCGGTCGCCATCACCAACGGTCGGAGCAACCGCGAGCCCAAAGAGGGCAAGGGCGACAAGAAGGAAGCGCCCGCGGTCGAGGCCTAGTCGGGAATCGGAAACGCCCCGCGAAACGACGACCCCGTCGGCTGCGTTCCTCGCATTTTCTGGCCGGCTTCCGCCTTGCCGGGCACCGCACGCGACGCTCCGATCCCGTGCGGATCCCGGCCGGGGCGTCGCCGCCGGCCCCCTCGGTCGCCTCCGAGGGCCAGCGGGCGCAACGGAAAGGCGCACGACGAAGAGGCGTCCGACACGGTGGGTCGGGCGCCTCCTTGCACGTCGCGGCGGCGCCGCGGCGACGTGCCGCTTCGCAGAGAAGCGAACGCCCGTTTTTCTCACGCGACAGGCCCCTGCGAAACGTGGTCTCGCGACGCGATCTCCTTATCGCGCCGCAGCCCGCCGCGCGCCCCTTGGTCCCGTTGACGGCCCCCTGACCGCGTGGTAGCTACCGCCGCGCCCGGGCGCCCTCGCTTCTTCGTTTTTTCGGGTCTTTCGAGGGCGATGACAGCGTTTCTGGAGCGCTCACCCGCCGCACTCGCCGGCATCCGCCGCGCCGCCAGCGAAGGCACCGGACCCTACGATGCCACTCCTCCCCGTAGCCGCCGCACCCGTCGTCGACATCGACGGCACCTTCTTCATCATGGGCGGGATGTATCTCGCGCTCGTGTTCATCCTCCACCCGCTGCTGTTCAAGCCGTGGCTGATGGCCCAGGCGCGCCGCAAGGAGGCGATCGAGGGCTCGTTGACCAAGGCCAAGGCCCTGCGAGCGGACGCCGACACGATGGCGGGCGAGTACGACCAGCGCCTCGCCGACGCCCGCGACCGCGCGGCGACCTTGCGCTCGAAGGCGCGCCGCGACGAAGAAGCGGCGCAAGCCAAGAAGCTGGCGGAGGCTCGCGCAAAGGCGGATGACGAGCTGGTGCAGGCGCGCCGGCGAATCGCCGAGGAAGCGGAACAGGCTCGCTCCGCCCTCGGTGGTCGCGTGGACGAGCTCGCCGATCAGATCAGCCAGAAGATTCTCGGGAGGGCGTCGTGACCTCGCACCGTCGAACGCTCCAGGGAGGCATCGCGGCACTGCTGGCCCTCGTACCGACCTCGGCATGGGCGCTGCTGGCCTCCTCGACACCGGCCCCGGCCGAGGGTGGGCACGACGAGGCCCACGGAGGCGGAATCGAGTGGGTCACGCCGATCGTCGGGCACGACGGAAAGACGGGCCTGCTGTGGATCCTGATCAACTTCGCCGCATTGATGTGGATCCTCGAGCGGCTGTTGTTCCGAAAGCTCCGCGAGCGGCAGCGTGAGAAGCACGACGCGATCAAGGCCGAGTTGGAGAGCGCGACGGCGGCACGAAACGAGGCCGAGTCGCTCATCGCCGAGTATCGCGAGCGGCTCGACCGCCTCGACGAGGAGATCGCCGAGTTGATGGAAGACGCCAAGCGGCGCGCGGAGGCCGAGCGCCAGAAGGTCGTGGAGGCCGCCGAGCAGGAGGCTCGGCGCATCAAGGAGGCCGCGGCTGCGGCCGCCGAGCGTGAGGCGGAAGCCCGACGCCGTGCCATCGAGAACGAGATCGTCGACCGTGCGGTGGCCCGGGCCGAGGCTCTCCTGCGCGATCGTTTGACGCCCACGCATCAGCGTCAGCTGGTCGACGACTACATCGGACGTCTCTCCGCCGTGGAACTGCGGTCGCCGAGCACGACCGCCGTGGGAGGACCTACATGATCCCCGGAGCGCTCGCTCGTCGATATGCACGCGCGCTGATCGGGCTCGCGACGTCGCCCGTGCAGCGCGACAAGTTCGCGCGCGACATGACCAGCCTCGCCGAGCTCGTCCGCCAGCGCGACGAGGCGGGAACGCCGGTCCTCCAGGTGCTCGCCGCCGAGCGGTTCGCCCTCGCGGATCGGCGCAAGTTGCTGCACACGCTGTGCCGCCGGCTCTCGGTCGATCCCATGGTCGTCAAGTTCCTCGATCTCGTGCTCGAGCGACGCCGCATCATCGGCATCCCCGAGATCGCGCGCGCGTACCAGCGCATGGCCGACGACGCCGCCGGTCGCGTACAGGCGGAGATCACCTCCGCATCACCGCTCCCGCCCGACGCCCTCGCCCGCATCAAAGCGGCGCTCGAGAAGGTCACGGGCAAGCAAGTTCTGGTTGTACCAGAACCGCCGCGACCGACTGGGCGGGTTCCGAGTGTCGAGAATTGACCTCACGATCCGGTCAACATCCAACCAAGTGGAGTCACCCCGGATCGCCGCCACAACCGTCGGCGCATCCTCCGCCGAAAGCGGAGCCTCGGGCGGCGCCTCGAGCGAGTCGTACAGGATGCCGGCTGTAAGCGACGCGCCCGCTTGGGCCGTCTCCCAAGCGTCCCGGTCACGCTCCGCCACCGAATCCATGCCCGGCTCGTAAGCGTTCGTGATCGCACCGACACGCGCGGCGCCATCGGAGGACTTCGCCGAGTTCCGTTCGATCACGTCGGCCATGTCGTGACCGCCGTTCGACGCCCCCCAATGCTGCGTCTCGTTCTTCAACACGAACGAGGCCCGAGCGCCCTCAAGCGTCGTCGGAGAGGACGTCACCGCCTGAGCGAGACGCTCATCGCCCATCGCATGAATGAGCTCCTTACCGACCTGCACCCCATAATGCGCCCTCGCCTCCGGGGTGATAAGCCCCGGCATCAGGCGCATCGTGTTCTTCGTCTGCTCGAGAGAGACAGCGGCCGTCTGAACCCACGCCTCCGGGTTATCCGTGGCGACCGGCGTGTCCCCATCCCACCCGGCGAACCGGCACGGGCCGAGAAGCTCGACGTAGATCAGGCAGGCACCGAGCGGGTCCTTCCCCCAACCCTTCAACCGCTGGAGGATGAAGTCGGTGAACAGCCACCGGCCTGACGAGTCGACCGCGTACCACCAGAGAATGAACCGGGCCTGCTCGTCAGTGAACCGCCACGGACGACCCCGACCATGCTGGAGCTCCGTCCCGCACCAGCCGAGCACGTCCCAACCGATCGTCGCCTCAGGCAAAAGCCACCGGCCATCCGGTGTCGTCTGCCAGGTCGGGCCGATCCGCACCGGCTCCCAACCGGTCCCCTCCCAAGGGAACACCGCCGGGGCCGACAGGCGCCCCCGGTAGTAGGCGACAACCTCATCGTGATCCTCGCCGACCGGGATGTCGACGACAGCCCGGCGGGCCACCTAGGCCGTCCGGCGCCACCGGGCCTGGGCAGCAGCCCGAGCCTGCGACGACCGCGAC
>CAZYSW010000049.1:0-18827 GCA_964650105.1 uncultured Nannocystaceae bacterium | reverse complement strand
CAGAGCTGCTCGCGCGCCCGCGTGATGCCGACGTAGAAGAGGCGCCGCTCCTCTTCGAGGTCGCCTGCGATCGCATCGCTCACCCGCGGCGCCGCGACGCGTCGGTGCGGCAAGATGCCCTCCTCGACCCCGATGAGGAACACGGCGTCCCACTCCAGCCCCTTGGCGCTGTGGAGGGTGGCGAGCGTCACCTTGCCCTCGAGCTCGACCTCCTCCTCGCCACTGGACCCGTCGAGGGTCAGGCGCCCGAAGTAGTCCGCCCACCGGGGCTGCTTGCCGCTGTCGCGCACGCGCGACTCGAACCGCCGGATGCTGCCGAGGAGCCAGTCCACGCCCGACCAGCGCGCGTCGGTGGCCTGGTCCGATCCGGTCTCCTTGCGGACGTGGTCGCGCAGCTCCACGCGGTCGAGCACGGCTGCGAGCGCGTCGGCCGTGCTCCCCGCCTGGTGCGCGTGCGCCTGCGCCTGCCGGATGAGGGACGAAAAGCGCGCCAACGATTCCACCGCCTTGGCCGGGATGCCCCCGATCTCGCGTGCCCGCTGCACCGCGTCCATCATGCTGATCTCGTGCTCGCGCGCGTAGCTGCTCAGCCGCTCCATGGTCTTGCGGCCGATGCCTCGCGGCGGCGTCTCGAGGGCCCGCCGCACCGACAGCTCGTCGCGCGGATGCACGATGGCCTTGAGGTAGGCCAGCGCGTCCTTGATCTCCTTTTTGTCGTACATCGACTGGCCGCCGAGCACCCGATAGGGGATCCCGTGCTGCTGGAGCTCCTCTTCGATGCGCCGGGCCAGAAGGGCCGACCGGTACAGCACGGCGATCGCGTCGGGAGGGATCCGCTCGTCGACGACGAGCTTGCGGATCTTGTTGCCCACCCACGCCGCTTCCTGAGCCTGGTCGGGGGCGACCACCACCGTGACGCGCTCGCCTCCGCCGCGGGTCGGGACCAGGGTCTTGTCGTGACGGTTCCGGTTGTGACGAACGACCGCGTTGGCGCACGCCAGGATCGGAGGCCGGGAGCGATAGTTCTGCTCGAGCTTGACGACCACGGTGCCCGGGAAGTGGCTCTCGAACCGCAGGATGTTCTCCACCTTGGCGCCCCGCCACCCGTAGATCGCCTGGTCGTCGTCGCCGACCACGCACAGGTTGTACGGCGCCGCCACGAGCCGACGCAGCAGCTCGAGCTGCGCGTCGTTGGTGTCCTGGTACTCGTCGACCATCACGTACGCGAAGCGGCTCTGCCAGCGCTTGCGGAGCACCTCGTCCTGGGCCAGCCGCCGAGCGACCAGACACACGAGATCGTCGAAGTCGACGGCACCGAGGCTGCGGAGGCGATCTTCGTAGGCCCCGTAGATCGACGCGGCGGCGACGTCGTACTCGTCCACCACCTGGGCCTGCACCTCGTCGTGGGTGAAAAACGCGTTCTTCCACAGGCTGATGCGCTGCACCACGCCGGGGATGTCGAAGCGTCGATCGCCCGCGCCGTGATGCCCGTACTCCCGCAACAGGCCGCGCACCAGGCCCGTGACGTCCCCCTGGTCGACGATGGTGAAGCGCTCCCCGTCCAGTCCGAAGGCCAGCGGCTCCTCGCGGAGCATGCGTGCGCCCAGACTGTGGAACGTGGCGAGCACCAAAGCGCCGGCCGTGCGCGCCCCGACCATCGCCGACAGGCGCTCGCGCATCTCGCCGGCGGCCTTGTTGGTGAAGCTCACCGCGACGATGTGCTCGGGCGGGATGCCCAGCTCGAGGAGATAGGCGACGCGGTGCGTGATGACCCGGGTCTTGCCCGAGCCGGCACCCGCGAGCACCAGGAGCGGTCCTTCGGTTCGCTCGACCGCGGCGCGCTGGCTCGGGTTGAGGTGGCGGAGATCCATGCCGGAAGGGGGCATGGTTTAGCAGTGCCCCTCCGAGGAGCGCAAAGCGGATCTCCGCGTCCTCGACCGCGGCGCGCCCTCTCCACGGCGCGTCCGCGCGATCTCACGACGCCCCGAGCGATCTCCGTCGCGCGGTGCCGAGATCACTCGCGTCTTTGGCAGCGCCCGTCGTCGCGCCCGTTCACCGACGCCCGTCGTCGGCGACGATGTCATCGCCTCGCAGGGGCGGTGCCGAGATCGGGCCTGGCCGGCACGAGGTCGTAGAAGAGGTCGACGCCGACCAAGAAGGTGACGAGCGTGCGTTCATCGGGCTCGAGGTCAGGGAAGGTCCGGGACGCATGGGGGCCGATCATCAGACCGCCCCACAGCTCGAGGCCGAGGCGAGGGTGAAGGTTCCAGCGCGCTCCGGTGCTCACCAGACCCGCGTGGTGCCCCCAGCGTTCGCGCCCCAGCTCGCCCTCGCCGAAGGGGGCCCGGAACGCGTCGTCACCGAACGCGTCGACGAACAGGTACTCGGCACGACCGAAGATGTGTCGCCCATACGCACCGAAGCCGACGCCGACCCCCCACGCGCCGCGGTGCACCGGATCGCCTTGCGACACGTTGCCCACCACCACGCCACGGACGTGCGCGTACAGGGGCTTCCACAGGCGCGCCCGCAACTCCACGTTGCCCCCCAGCCCCAAGAACGTCCCGGTCTTCTCGCATCGTCGCACCTCCAGGCGGCACTCCTCGTTGCCGAAGGTGTGTGGACCGACGACGGGACCCCCCGCGATGACCAGGATCGGGTAGGTGCGCGGGGTCTTCGACCCGGCAGGATCCGCGTTGCTCGTCGCCGCGGGCGACGACGCGGAAACCTCGTCGGGCCCCGGCGAAGCCGACTCGCCGGGGGTCTCGTCGACCGACCCAGACGCAGGCTCGGTGGCCGGGGCCGCGGCGACGTCCGACGACGCGGCGTCGTCGATCGCCGGGGCGGGCGGATCCGCCTCCGTCGAAGGCGTGCCCGTCGGGACGACGGCGTCGGGGTCTTGCACCGCGGGCGCTTCGGGGGTGCGCTCGGTGGGGGCCAACGCAGCGGTCGGATCGGTGGCCGTGTCCTCGGTGTCGGGGCCTTCGGACGGTGCGGCCCGTCCGACCCTCGGGGGCCCCGCGCTCACGAGGAGCGCAGCGCTTGCTGCGCAAACCCGACCCCACCGACGCATCGGTTCGATGGTGCCCCCGAGCGCGTGGCGAAGCCACCCCATTTGCGCCCGTCGACGCACGGGGCCCCCCGTCCCGACATCGGCGGTCCACCTATACTCGCCCGCGATGTCCCCCGAAGACTTCGCCCGCGCGATGTGGACCCATCGGGTGTCCGCGATCATCCGCACCGATCGCCGCGACGTGGCCGCGGCCGCGATGGAGGCCGCGGTGCGGGGTGGCATCCGGATCGTCGAGTTCACGCTCACCACCCCCGGAGCCCTCGATCTCGTCGCCGAGTTCTCCGCCCGGCGCGACCTTCCGGAGGTCGACGGTCTCGATCGCCTCATCGTCGGCGCGGGCACGGTCCTTCGGCCCCAGGACGTGCGGGACGTGGCCGCCGCGGGCGGGCGCTTCGTCGTCTCGCCGGTGCTCGACCCCGAGGTGATCCGCGAGGCGCAAAAGCGCGGCATCGCATCCATGCCCGGCGGGCACACGCCCACCGAGCTGCTCACCGCCCATCGCCTCGGGGCCACGCTGCTCAAGCTCTTCCCGGCACCCGCCGGAGGTCCCGCGTGGCTCGTCTCGGTGCTCGCACCCATGCCGTTTTTGCGGGTGGTGCCCACCAACGGCGTCGACCTCGAGAACCTCGCGGCGTGGCTGCACGCCGGCGCCTGGGGCGTGGGGCTGGTCCGCCCGCTCTTTGCACCGGCGGCGATGGAGGCCGCCGACGTTTCGGCCATCGAGGCCCGCGCCCGAGCGCTCCGCAGCGCGGCGATGTCGGTGGTGCGCAGCGAGGCCACGCCCCCTCACGATCCCTTCGCGTCGTAGACCTCGGGATTCGCACAGTGGGGCAGCCGCCGCCCGTCGAGCGCGGCCAGCACGTTGTCGCACGCCAACTCGGCCATGCGGCGTCGCGTGCCGTGGGTCGCCGATCCGATGTGCGGGAGCACCAGCACGCGGGGGTGGCGATACAGGGGGTGATCGGCGGGCAGCGGCTCGGGGTCGGTGACGTCGAGGCCCGCCCCGGCCAGCGCTCCGCGGTCGAGCGCCTCGAGCAGGGCCCGCGTATCGACGATCGGACCCCGCGCGGTGTTGATCAGGATCGCGGTGGGCTTCATCGCGCCGAGGACCTCGCGGTCGATCATGCCGCGGGTGGCCGCGGTCAACGGCACGTGCAGGCTCAGAAAGTCGCTCTGGGCGACGAGCGTCTGCAGTGGAACCGACCGCGGTGCAGGCACGCCCGCCAGGGTCGGCACGTCGTCGGGCGTCGAGCGCGTGGTGTACAGCACCCGCAACCCGAACCCCAGCGCGCGCCGACCCACCGCGCGGCCGATCTTCCCCAGCCCGACGATGCCGAGGGTTGCCCCCGACAGGTCCGCCCCCAGCCATTCGGTCGGAGACCAGGTCGTCCAACGCCCTGCCCGCGCATCTTCGGCGGCCCTCGGCAAGTTGCGGGCCGTGGCGAGCAGAAGCGCGAAGGCGAGGTCGGCGGTGGCCTCCGTCAGCACGCCGGGCGTGTGGCCCACCGGGATCCCACGTCGCGTGCAGGCCCCCACGTCGACGTTGTCGACCCCGACCGCCATGTTGCTGACCACCTTCAGCCGCGATGCACGGTCGAGGATCTCCGCGGTCACTGGCTCGGTCAGCAACGTCAACAGCGCGTCGGCGTCCCGCAGAGCGGCCGAGAGGGCCGGCGTCCAGCCCTCGGCGCCCTCGGGCCCCACGACGAGCTCGCACCGGGATCGCAGCTTCGCGATCCACGGCTCGGGCAAGGCGCGCGTCAGCACTACCAAAGGACGTTCCGACATGGTCCGCGCATCGTAACCGCTCCCGGCCGCGCTCCGGGACGGCCACGTCGCCTCGACCGTGGGGCCTTCGGCTCGACCCTCACGACGGCCACGTGCAGCAAAGCGCCAGGTCGCACACGTTGATCCCCGTCGGTCCGGTGCGCACCAGGTCGCCCAGACCGTCGAAGAACGCATAGGCGTCGTTGCGGTCGAGGTGGGCCGCCGGATCGAGGCCCCGGGTTCGCGCGCGTCGCAGCGTGGTCCCGGTGACGACGGCTCCGGCCGCATCGGTGGGCCCGTCCTCGCCGTCGGTCGCGAAGGTCAACAACGTCGCGCCGTCGAGATCGGCCAGCCCGGCCACGGCACCGAGCGCAACCTCCAGGTTGCGCCCCCCGTGCCCCGAGCCGCGCACCCGCACCGTCGTCTCCCCGCCCGCCACCACGATCCGCCGCCCACCGCGGGCCGCCAGCGTGCGCATCTGCCTGGCGAGCGCCTCTCCCATCGCGCGGGCCTCCCCCACCAACGCGACGGTCGGTTCGACGTCGAATCCTTCGGCCTGCGCAGCCCGACACGCCTGCGCGACCGCGGTGTCGTTGCCGGCGACGACGAGGTCGTGCACCCGCTCGAACACCGGATCGCCCGGCTTGGGCGTGTCGCGTCGCTCCCCGCGTGCTCCGGCGACGAGCACCTCCACGACCGCGCGAGGGAACGGTCCCACCTCGCGGTAGCGGTCGAGCACCGCCAGCGCGTCCTCGAACGTCGACGGATCGGCGCACGTCGGACCCGACGCGATCACGTCCAGGGGATCGCCGACCACGTCCGACAGCACCAGGCTCACCACCGTCGCGGGCGCAGCCGCCCGCGCCAGCCCGCCGCCCTTGAGCGCGTCGAGGTGCTTGCGGACGGTGTTCAACGCGTCGATGGGGGCGCCACCGCGCAAGAGCGCGTCGGTCGTCGCGCGCAGGTCGGCGAGCGACAGCGGCTCGACCGGTGCGGTGCACAGCGACGATGCACCGCCCGAGATCAGACACAGCACCAGATCGCGCGCAGTGGTCGTGGCCAGCAGGCTCTGGATCGCCCGACCCGCCTGCACGCTGCGTGCGTCGGGCACCGGATGCCCGGCGAGGATCACCCGCGTGCGGTCGTCGACCGATGCCGTCGTCGCGTGCTTGGTGACCACCAGCATCGCATCGATGCGTGGCTCCAACCGTGCGCGCACCCCCCTGGCCATGGCGTGCGCCGCCTTGCCCATCGCCAACACCAACAGCCGACCCGGGCGAGGGACGGAAAAGCTCCAGCCGCGCGCCGGTACGCGCACGGTCTCCCCGTCGAGCTCCAGCGCCGCCGCCGTGCAGCGCTCGGGATCGACGGCCTGCAGCGCCGCCTCGAGGACGGCCGCCAGCGCTCGCCCCCCGGGGACGCGCGCCAACGACGAACGGATGGTCTCGACGTCGATCATGCTCGCGGCTCGACCGATGAGAGCGTCAGGGTAACCGCTCGGGGATTCCCACCGCGCGCGCCAACGCGACGCCGGCCCACACGCACGCGATCCCGCCGATGACGTGCCCGCCGACCTGCAGGGCGAGCCACCCGGTCTTCTGCTCCCGCCAGAGGTCCCAGCCGACGAGCCCGAACGCGCTGTAGGTGGTGAATCCGCCCAGGAGCCCACCGAGGATCACCGGACGAAGCGGTCCGGGTCCCAGCATCGACGAGGCGAACCCGATGCCGAGGCACCCGAGCATGTTGACCACGAAGGTCCCCACGTGGGGCACGTGGACGTGCAGCCAGCGATCCAGCGTGGTGGCGAGCACGACCCGCAGGCACGCCCCGGCACCACCGGCAAGGAAGATCCACCCCAGCTCGCGCAGCGTGTTGCCGAACGCCGAGCTCACGCTTCCCGCTACCCGAACCGCTGCACCGAAGGCAAGCGCACCCAGGGTGTGCCCGGCCCCACGTGCAGCGTCCCGGGGGGCCGAGGCATCCCCCTCCAGCGCCCGTCCTGACCCGTGCCCGCTCGCCGTGCGATCCTGCGACCGTTCGCCGCGGCGCGCGTCCGCGCCCGACCGACGGGCGACCAACGCGACGACGAGGAGGCCCCGATGCGTCGATTGCCCGCCCCACGCCACGCCCCTCCACGGCGCCGGATTCGGTATGCGCTCGCACTCGCGGTGCTCGGGTGCGTGGCCTGTGACGAGTACCTGGGATGCACCCCCGTTCTCACCTCCGAAGAGGGGCAGCTCCAGTTCGAGGAGAGCCAGATCGTCGTCGGCGCGTGCGGTCGGCTGCGCGGCCCGGGTCCGCTCCTGGTCGGCAGCCGGTGGTGCCCCCTCATCGGGTGCCATCCCGAGGTCCCCGGCTGCGAGGAGGATCAGGTCCGGCTGCCGAGCGCGTCGGTCGTCGAATGCTTCGAGCAGCGGGTCGAGGGCCCCGTGGCCCGCGACGGGGACTGCATCGTGATCGAGGGTGCCGGAACGTTCACCTGGCACTTCGACCCCGTCGCCTGCCCGGCCAACGACGTGGGCTTCGTGCCGATTCCCGATCGGCTGCGCCTCCCTTCCGTGGCGGTCGAGGACGTGATCGGACACTTCGACAGCCCCGGCGACGCCTGGGCGCGTCGCAACCTCCACCCCGGACCGTTCGAGTCCTTCCCCGAAGACGCACAGCTCGGGCCCGGCATCGTCGCCTACGTCCTGGGCGATACGAGCGTGTCGCTGGCGCTCGTGCTCGCCCACCCCGATCACGCCGAGCCCGTGGGGTGGCAGCCGGTCGACTGGACACCCGTCGTGGAGGGGGACGACGGCACGCCCATCGACCACGCGTTCTCCCCCGACGGCCTGCTGACGCTCACCCTCTCGGCGGGCCAGGTGGCCACCGTCGCGCTCGAGCGCGACGGCGATCGGATCGAAGTGGGCACGATCGAAGGGGTCGACGCCGCGTCGGTCGCCTCGCTCGAGATCGTGGTCGGGTATCGCCGCACCGACGACGGCGGCTTCGACGTTCCCATCGGGGCGCGCGCGGTCGCCCGCCGGGCCGATGGTGCGGTGGTCTGGGGCGTCCCCGTGCAATGGGAGGTGACCGCCGGGGCCTTCCCTCTGTGGCGAGACGAGACCCCCGAATGGGGTCCCGAGTACGTCGCCCTGATGGACGAGGAGGGACGGGGTTGCCATCCCCCGCCCAAGAATTCCCGCACCTACGAGGCCGCGCTCGCGGTCCGGTGGAACGACCTCGAGGACGAGATCGAGCTGACATGGCGCGAACGAGCCCCCGACCGAGGTGTGCTCGAAACGATCGCCGACTGGTTCACCGACGACGATCACGAAAACAGCCCGCTGTGCCAGGGACCGGGTTTCCCCGCCGAGGACGGATGCGCCTGCCGAAGCGGGCACGGAGGCGGACCCGTCCGCGCGCTGGGCTTTTTCGGCATCGCCCTGTGGCTCCGACGACACCCACGATCGTCGGGCGCGATCCGATCCACCACCGCGACATCGTCGACGGTCAGGCCGAGGCCATGATCGTCTGCGCGTGACCCATCCGTCCGGTGTCGTAGGGGCCGAGCGCCGCCACTTCGCGTCGAAGCACCGATGAACCGGAGCCCCGCATCGAGTGCAGCCGACTCCACGGTCAGCCCGACGTCGCAAGCTCCGAAGGCGACCGCCTGGGCGACCGATCGATGGTCGCCGAGCGTCGTCACCGGCTCGATCTCACGACCTGCGATCTTCGCGTTCGCCAGCGTGCGATCGAGCACTGCCGTGCGCCCGATCCCTTTTCTCGCAGGGCCACCCGCACATCCGCTCGCGAGGTCGGCGACGCTTCGAATCCCCTTGGGATTGCGCCGCGCCACTGCGAGCCCCTGCCGCCACCGCACGAGGCGGACCACCCAGCGCCCTCGGATCGGCCCGACCACCCAACGGTGCGCCGATTCGGACGGCGTAGCAGGGGTCACGTCCACCTCGGCGCGTCGCGCCGTGTCGCTGCGACCCCGTGACTCGAGCCATGCCAGGACCTCGGAACGACGGAACTTCCAGTGGCCGCGACCGACCCGTTGTCCGGGGAGGCCCGGTTCACGTCGACCCCACAGATCGGGTGACGGCGATGCTCGCCGCCGAGCTCGTCGGCGACCATGGCCCGTCCTTGCTCGACGGGTACGTCGCGTTCGCACCATCGGCGTGGCTCGAGATGACCGCCGGGTACTCCAAACCGCCCCTGTTCGCGTCGTTTCGCCACGAGCCTGTTCACACCGACGCCGGCGTCGAGGCGCGCGTGCGACCCGGACGTGTGCCGATCGAGGCCATCTTGCGGTTCGGCAACGGAGTCCCAGGTCAGCTCGGCAACGGCAACGAAAGCCGAGCGTGCCATGGCGCCCGCGACCTCGTCTTGCGGTTCGGCAACGGAGTCCCAGGTCAGCTCGGCGACGACGACGACAAGCCGATCGTGCCATGGGGCCCTCGACCTCGTCTTGCGGGTTGGCAACGGAGTCCCAGGTCATCTCGGCACGACAACGACAACGACACGCCGAGCGTGCTACGCCGCCCTCGACCTCGTCTTGCGGTTCGGCAACGGAGTCCCAGTTCAGCTCGGCAACGACAACCACAACGACACGCCGAGCGGCTATGCCGCCCCCGACCTCGTCCTGGGGCGAGCCTGCGGCGGGGGTCGCAACCGTAGGTCGGGCTCCGCCTCGGTGGGGCAACCCTGCTCGACGATGCCGAGGAGCACGACTCGGTTGCGGCACGCACCCCCCTGTACGTCGGGGGCTCGTCGGTCCCGGGTTGAGCGGTCGGCGCCTGCGGTGACCGCGGCTTCCCGTTCATCTTCAAAACATCAACGAAATCAACGAGATAAACCTTTGGTCATTGACATGCACTTGGCGGTCATGCAAATGACCGGCCGTTCAGCATGAACACCTCGGTCGGAAAGCGCAGCGTCGAGGACTCGATCCGCGACGCCCGGATTGCGGCCTACCAGACCGCCATCCTCGACGCCGCCGAGCGGGTCTTCACCGACGCCGGGTTCGAGCTCGCGAAGATGGAAGACATCGCCCGCGCGGCAGGCGTGGCGAAGGGCACGCTGTACAACTACTTCCCCAGCAAGGAAGCGATCTTCTCGGCGCTCGCCGAGCGGGGACGCAGCCGGCTGCTCGAGGCCGTCGATCCTGCCATCGCCCGCGCTCCGGTCGAGGCGCGGCCGCGGGCGTTCGTGCAAGGGTTGCTCGAATACATCGAGCAGGGCGCCCGCATGGCGCTGGTCTACATGCACGCCACGGGGCTGTCCATGAACTCTGCTCTCGATCCGAGCGCCCCCGAAGGCCGGCAGAGCCTGACCGCCCGCCTGCGCGAGAGCTTGCGGCCCTCGTACGAGGCAGGCCGGTTGCGCACCGACCTTTCGCTCGATTGCCTCACGGTCCTCCTCGGCGGCATGATCGGGGCGGCGGTTCAGGACTTCCTGGAAAGAGGCGAGCAGAGCGGCTTGACCGACATGACCGATTCGATCTTGGCGGTCTTCTTCGACGGAGCAGGTGCACGATGATGCTCACGACCCGCAAGGCCGTGTTTCTCCTCGCACTGGCGGTCGGATGCGACGCCGCGTCCGCGGGCACCGAGCTCCCGCCGGCCCAAGGCCCCGGTGCGCCGCCGTCCCCGGATCTCCCGCGGCTCGAGACGTTCGCCAAGGCGACGACGCCGGGCCAACGGCAGCAGCGCTACGTGGGCTCGGTGGTCTCCAAGAACCGCGTCGACGTCGCGGCGGAGGTCTCCGGCACCCTGGCCGAGGTCGCCTTCGACGTGGGCGACACCGTCAAGAAGGGCGACGTCGTGTTCCGGCTCAAGGCCCAAAACGCCAAGCTCAACCTCACGGCGTCGCGCAAGCGCCTGGACGCGGCGCGCCGACAGGTCGACCACGCCGAGCGAGAGCTCGCGCGCGTGAAGGAGCTCTTCGCGGCGGGCGCGGCCACGACGGCCGCGCTCGACGCCGCTCAGGCCGCCTACGACAACGCCGTGATCGCCGTCGAGCAGGCGGAGGTCGCCGTCGACATCGGGCAGACCGGGATGGGCGACACCCGCACGCGGGCGCCGATCGGAGGCATCGTCGTCGAGCGCTACAAGGACCCCGGTGAGGCCGTGACCTCCATGCCGCCCACCGTCGTGCTCGTCATCGAGGACCTCTCGGTGCTCGAGGTGCGGGTGCGCATCCCCGAGCTCGATCTGCGGCACATCGGCGAGGGGACGAAGCTCCGAGCGTACTTCCCGGCGCTGGATCTGGAGCGCGAGATCGTGGTGTCTCGCCTCGGCTCCTCGGTCGATCCCACGACCCGCACGATCGAGGTGATCGCCAAAGTCGACAACGTCGACCTCCGCCTCAAGCCGGGTATGTCCATCGAGGTCGTCGCAGCACGAGAGGCTGCGGTGGGCAGCGCGCAATGATCCTTTCCGACGTCTCGATCCGGCGGCCCGTCTTCGCCGCCATGCTCATCTTCGCGATGGTCGTGTTCGGGGCGATCGCCTACCCCCGGATCGGCGTGGACCTGTTTCCGCCGGTGGAGTTTCCGGTGGTGACCGTCACCGTGGTCTATCCGGGGGCCGACCCGGAGACCATGGAGCGGGATGTGGCCGATCCCATCGAAGAGGCGGTGCAGAGCATCAGCGGGATCGACATGCTGAGCTCTCAGAACACCGAGAGCGTCTCGATGATCATCCTCCAGTTCGATCTGGAGGTGGACGCCGACCGGGCCCTTCAGGACGTGCGCGACAAGGTGGCATCGATCGAGGGCTCGCTCCCGACGGGGATCGATCCTCCACAGGTCCAAAAGTTCGACATCGGCGCCGCGCCGGTCCTCTCGGTGGCCTTGTCGGGCGATCTCGGAGCCCGAGAGCTGTCGGCGCTGGCCAAGGACGTGGTCAAGCCGGCGTTCGAGCAGATCGCCGGGGTGGGCGGGGTCGACCTGATCGGGGCGCGCGAGCGCGAGATCAAGATTCTCATCGATCCGCCCAAGCTGGTCTCCTTCGGCCTCACCGTCCAGGACGTGGTGGGGACGATCGCGGCGCAGAGCATCGACCTGCCGGCGGGGTACGCCACGCAAGGCACCCGCGAGCTCACCGTCAAGACCACGGCCCAGGTGCGGACGCCCGAGGACATCGAAGCGCTGATCGTCCCGGGGGCTCCGGGACGCACCGTCCGGATCCGAGACGTCGCTCAGGTCGTCGACGGGCTGGAGGATGCCCGGTCGTCCTCCTCGCTCGACGGCGTGGACACCGTGGCACTGGTCATCCGCAAGCAGTCGGGCGCCAACACGGTGGCGGTCGCCGCTCGGGTTCGCGAGGCGGTCGCCGAACTCGCCGTCGACCTCGAGCCCAAGGGGGTGACCCTCTCCATCCCCAAGGACGACTCGGTCTTCATCGAGCACTCGATCCACGATCTGCAGTTCGACCTCCTGCTCGGCGCCGGTCTGACCGTCCTCATCATCTTCGTGTTCCTCAACGACGGTCGGGCCACCGCCATCAGCGCTCTGGCGCTGCCCACCTCCGTGGTGGGCACGTTCTTGGCGATGAACGTGCTCGGCTTCACGTTCAACAACATGACGATGCTCGCCCTGTCGCTGTCGATCGGCATCCTGGTCGACGACGCCATCGTCGTGATCGAGAACATTCACCGCCACCTGCAGATGGGGAAGTCCAAGATGCAGGCGGCCCGCGACGCCACCGACGAGATCGGGCTGGCAGTGTTCGCGACGACCCTCAGCATCGTCGCGGTCTTCGTCCCCGTGGCGGTGATGGAGGGCATCATCGGTCGCTTCTTCTTTCAGTTCGGGATCACCGTCGCGGTCGCCGTACTGCTCTCGATGTTCGTGTCGTTCACCCTCACCCCCTTGCTGTCCTCGCGCATGCTCGTGGCGCACCACGACAACAAGGGGCTCCTCGCCCGGCTCGTCGACCGGGCGATGGGAGGGCTTTCGTCCGGCTACGGCGGAGCGCTGAGGGTCTCGCTGCGCCACCCCCTGCTGGTCCTGGCGGTGGCCACCGCGGCCTTCGTGGGCGCGGTCGCGCTCCTCACCCGCGTCCAGACCGAGTTTCTGCCGCCTGAGGATCGGGCCCAGTTCGCCGTGAACGTCGATGCGCCCACGGGCACGGCGCTCGAGCCCACCCGTGGGATGGTCGAGGCCATCGCGACCGATCTGCGCGAGCACCTGCCGGGCGTGGAGGCCACCTTCACCACCGTGGGCAACGCCCAGGGCTCGAACGTCAGCGAGGGGCGCATCGAGGTGATGCTCCAGAGCTCGAAGTCCCGGCCGTGGACGCAGCAGGAGGCCATGGCCTGGGTGCGCGAGCGTTACGCCGACGTCGACCAGGTGGACGTCTCGGTGGAACAGATCGCCGCGGTGGGCGGCAACGGCCGGTCGACCGCGCCCATTCAGTTCGTGATCCAGGGGCACGACATGCAGCAGCTCACCACCGCCGCCGAGGCCATGGTGGCCGAGCTGTCCACTCGGGAAGGCTTCGTCGACGTCACCACCTCCGACGAGGGCAACAGGCCCGAGATCGCGATGAGCATCGATCGCGAGCGCGCCGCCGACCTCGGGGTTCCCGTGGCGTCCGTGGCGCAGGCCTTGCGCGCCTTCGTGGCGGGCGACCCGGTGGGCGAGCTCGAGAGCGCCGGCAACACCGCGGACATCGTGGTTCAGCTCCCCGAGGAGCTACGCGGAACGATCGACGGGCTCGGCAACCTCGAGGTGCGCTCGACGACCGGTCAGCTCGTCGATCTGGCCAACATCGTCCGCGTCTCCCACGGGGAGGCGCCCAGCCTAATCACGCGGTTGGACCGGCAGCGTCAGATCACGGTGATGGCCAACCTCGACGGCATCGCGCTCGGCCAGGCGCAACGGGTGGCCCGCGAGGTCGCCGCTCGTCACGTGCCCCCGGAGCTCTCGACCAAGTTCATCGGCATGGTCGAGATCATGGAGGAGTCCTTCGGGCACATGATCTTCGCGTTGGGCCTGGCGGTGGTCATGGTCTACATGATCCTGGCTGCGCAGTTCAACTCGTTCTGGCAGCCCGTCGCCATCATGATCTCGCTGCCGCTGTCCTTCGTGGGTGCGTTCGGTGGTCTGTTCTTGTTCGGCATGACGCTGAACATCTTCTCGATGATCGGCCTCATCATGCTCATGGGGTTGGTGACCAAGAACGCCATCTTGCTGGTCGACTTCGCCAACCACGCGCGCGAGCAAGGCGAGTCGACCATCGACGCCCTGGTGTCGGCCGGCAAGATCCGGCTCCGGCCGATCCTCATGACCACGGCAGCGATGATCTTCGGCATGTTGCCGGTGGCGCTCGCCATCAGCGAGGGTGGAGAAGTCCGAGCCCCGATGGCGGTGGCCGTCATCGGCGGCCTCGTCACCTCCACGCTCCTCACGCTGGTCGTGGTGCCGGTGGTCTACCTCTTGTTCGACAAGGTCGTGTCCAGCCGCGTCGTTCGATGGCTCGGTGGCGTGCTCGTGGGCGGCGACGAGCACGTCGACGTGTCGATCACTTCGCCGTCGAAAGAAGGTGGCTGATGATCTCGCGCTGCCGCGTGGTCGTGCTCGGCACGACCGCCACGATCCTCCTCGCTTCGGCCGAGGCTCGGTCCGCCCCCGCGCCCGTGGCTCCTGCGCCGAGCGCACCCATCGACACGCCTCCCGCGACCGACGGGGCTGGGGAGGGCGCCCCGACCGACGTGGCTCCGCCCGACGTGATCGGCGAGGCGTTGGCGCCTCGTCCCGGGGGGCTGACCGCTGCCAAGGTCGCGAGTCGGGCGGTCGCCACCTCGCCCTCCATCGCGGCCAAGGAGGCCGATCTGCAGGCCGCGGCCGCACGGGTCGACCAGGTGATGGCCTCGTTGGCCCCCGTGCTGTCGGTGTCGGCCAGCTACACGCGATTGTCGAATGTCGACGTCACGTTCGGCAGCGGAGCGCTGGTGGGTGCGCTGGAGGCCGGTCCTTTGGTCACCGGTCCGTGCCCCGACGGCACGCCTGGATGCGTCGTCGACTCGGGCGGCTTTCCGGTGGTCGCCACGCAGTTTCGCATCCCGCAGGTCCTCGACAACTTCTCGCTGGTGGCCTCGCTGTCGGTGCCGCTGTCGGACTACGTGCTTCGCAGCGTGCCCGGCCTGCGCGCGGCCAAGGCGTCGGCCAAGGCGGCCGAGCTGGCCCAGCTCGCCGAAGCCCGCAAGGTTCGCACCGATGCCAAGGTCGCCTACTACAACTGGCTCCGCGCCGTCGCCCAGGTCGCCGTCGTCGAGGACGCGCTGAGCACCGCCCAGGCCCGACTCCGGGACGCGCAGACGGGCTTCCGCGTCGGCGTCCTCACCAAGGCCGATCTGCTGCGCGTGGAGGCCCTCGCGGCCAATGTCGATCGCGCCGTGGTCAGCGCCAAGACCTTCGAGCGACTCGCTCGACGCAACCTCGCGATCCTGATGGGCCAGCCCGAAGGCACCGGCACCGAGGCCTACACCGTGGGCGAGGACGTGCTCGCGCCGGTAGTGGCGGACGCCGACGAAGACCTCGACGCTTTGGTCGCGGAGGCGGAGCGCTCGCGACCCGAGCTGCAGATGATCGGGCAGAACAAGGAGGCGCTGCGCCGGGGGATCGAGGCCGAGCGTGCGGGGTACTACCCGCGGCTCGATGCCTTCGGAGATGTGCTGTACGCCAATCCCAACCCGCGCTACTTCCCGCCCGTCGACGAGTTCAACGAGTCGTGGCAGGTGGGGGCGCGCCTTTCGTACTCGATCACCGGCGCGATCCAGACCCGACAGCGCATCAAGGAGCTCCGGGCGCAGAACCGCTCGCTCGAGGCCCAGATCGAGGGGCTGCGCCGCGGCATCGAGATGGAGATCACCCAGGCGTGGGCCGAGCGTCGCAACGCCCGGGCCGCGATCGCGCTCGCTCGCGTCGCCCGCGAGGCGAGCGAGACGGCCTACGCGGCCACCGTCGCCCAGTTTCGCGCCGGCAAGGCGACCGCCACCGACCTGATCGCCGCGCAGGGCGAGCACGTCAACGCGCAGCTTCAGTACGTCAACGCCCACATCGATCTTCGCGTGGCGGAGGCCAAGCTCCGCTACGCGACGGGCCGCGACGATCCCGACTCGGCGTGACCGCCAGCGCGCCGTGCTCTCTCGCGGACGTTCGACCGAGGTGGCGGGTCGCGGGCCATGCCGTAGGCCGAAGGCGAGGCTCCTGCTCGTGGCGATTCGATCTCCTTTGCGACGTGGCCGCCTGGCGGCCGTGGCCTTTCTGGGCGCCACCACCCTCGCGGTCCCCCTGACCGCCCTGGCACAGCCCACCCCCGAGGGGGTCTGGCGAACCATCGACGACGAGACCGGGCGTCCGCGATCGCTGGTGCGGATCTGGGAGCACGAGGGCGTGCTCTACGGCAAGATCGAGGAGCTCTTCGACGATCCGAACGCGCTGTGCGAAAAGTGCGAGGGTACCCAGAAGAACCAGCCAGTCCTGGGCATGCTGGTCCTGTGGGGCATGCAACCCGATCCCGACGACGCGAGCCAATGGGAGGGCGGCACGCTCTTCGACCCCGAAAAGGGCAAGACCTACCGCGGCAAGCTCGAGCTCCAGGACCCCGACACGCTCGAGGTCCGCGGGTTCATCGGCCCGTTCTCCCGCGAGCAGACCTGGCATCGCATCCAATGAGCGCACCGCGAGGCTTCGCCCGGCCGCATTGACGTGCGGAAGTGCGTCCGCTCGCGCAGGGCCGACGCGAGTCGGACTTCCGGGCGACGAGCCCTCACGCACGAGGTGGCGCAAGCGGCCCGTGCATCGCCGGGGACCGGATCACCCGCCGTCGGCGTAAAAGCCCTGGATCACGTCGGCGTACTTCTGATTCACGACCTTGCGCTTGACCTTCATCGTCGGCGTCAGCTCGCCGCCCTCGATGGTCAGGTCGTGCGGCAGGATCGCGATCTTCTTGATCGCCTGCACCCGGGCCAGGGTCTTGTTGATCTCTTCGACCTGGTTCATCAGCCAGCTCTTGACCTTCTCGTCCTTGGCGAGCTCCTCCATCGTCTTGCCCGAGCTCCCCGATTGCGCCCGAATGTCGTCGAGCTTGGTCTCGTCGAGGGTCAAGAGGGCCGACAGGTGCTTTTGTCGGTCGCCGACCACGACCGCCTGGGACACCGCCGGGATGGCCTTGAGCTTGCCCTCCAGCACTTGGGGGGCAATGTTCTCGCCGCCGGCCGTGATGAGCAGGTCCTTTTTGCGGTCGGTGATCTTCAGGAAACCGTCGTCGTCGATCTCCCCGATGTCACCGGAGTGGAGCCAGCCCTCCTCGTCGAGCGTCTCGCGCGTGGCCTCCTCGTTCTTGAAGTAGCCCTTGAACACGTGACGGCCTCGCATGCAGATCTCGCCGTCCTCCGCGATCTTGAGCTCCGTTCCCGGTAGTTTCACCCCTACCTTGCCCGTCTTGTACTTGTCGGGCAGCGAGATGGTCGCCGGGCCGGTGCACTCCGACATCCCGTAGACCTCCATGATCGGCACGCCGAGGCTGAGGAAGAAGTCCAGCGTGTCCTTGGAGATCGGTGCCGCCGACGTGATCTGGATGCGCGAGCGATCGAGCCCGAGCTGCTCGCGAACCTTCGAGAACACCAGCTTGTCCGCCAGCGGGTACAAAAGAGGACGCGGCTCGCCCTTTTGATCGGCGTAGCCGCCGGCCAACCCCTGTTGCCGCGCCCAGGCACCGATCTTCTTCTTGAGCCCGGTGTTCTTCGACCCGGCCGCTACGATCTTGGCCTGGATCTTCTCCCACACCCGCGGAACCCCCAGAAACATCGTGGGGCGGATCTCCTTGAGGTTGTCGGCCAGCTTGTCGAGGCTCTCGGCGAAGGCCGTGCACGCGCCGCTCACCATCGGCCCGTGCAGCGACATGATCTGCTCGGCGATGTGCGACAGCGGCAAATAGCTCACCACGAGATCCTGCGTGGACGTCCCCAGCGTATCCAGGGCCGTCTTGGCGGTCCACGTCAGGTTGTCGTGGCTGATCATCACCGCCTTGGGGTCGCCGGTGGTGCCCGACGTGTAGATGTAGGTGCAGACGTCGTCGGGCTGCTGGGCGTCGATGCGCTTTTGCAGCTCCTCGTCCGAGACGTCCTCCCCCAGCTTGAGGAACTCCGGCCAGCTATGCACGTCCGGGTCGCTGTCGTCGCCGAACATCAACACCAGCGCCTTGAGCTCGGGCAGGTCGTCGCGGATCGACTTGAACTTCTCGAGCTGCTCGCGGTTCTCCACCACGACCACCTGCGACTCGCTGTGCTTGGCCACGTACTTGCACTGCTCGGCGGAGTTCGTGGTGTAGATCCCCGCAGGACGCGCGCCCACGTAGATCGCGGCCATGTTGGCGATGACCCACTGCGGGCAGTTGAAGCCGATGATCGACACGCCCTTGGCGGGCTCGACGCCGATCGAGATCAAGCTCTTGGCCGCGGCACGGACTTGCTCGCGATACTCCTTCCACGTCGTGGTCCGCCAGGTCGACCCCTTCTTGTGCATGAGGGCGGGGCGGTCGGCGTTCTTCGTGGCGGTCGACTCGAACACCTCGATGACGGTTCGCTTTTCGGCCATGGCTTCAGTCTCCAACTTCGCCGGCGGCCCGCCGGCGGGGGCGAAACATAGCAGCTCGGGTCGAAGCGGGTCCATCGAGCTTTGGGACGCTGTTTTGACCCCTTGGCGGCACCTGCGGTCGATCCGCATCGTGCGCTCGGCTCCCCGCCGGCCCGGCGGCCCCCCGGCGGGCCGGCGGCGAGACGGGTTGCCCGTCGGTCTCACGAACCGAACTCACTTCGCCCGTTCCCCGAGCCCGCATCGACAGAAACCTCGGTCGGTCGGAGCGCACGGATGGCCTTCAGGCCACCTGGCGTTTGATCCGGCGCGGGTCGACCAACGGGACTTCGGCGCCGGGTCGCTCGTAGACCTTGGTCCGGCCGTGCACCACGAGGGTCTTCTTGGTGCCGAGGA
>CAZYSW010000048.1:12307-18833 GCA_964650105.1 uncultured Nannocystaceae bacterium | reverse complement strand
GATGCCGCCGCGCTCGTCGTACTTCGAGCCATCGTCCCAGGTCGCATGAGTCGTGACCATGTAGCGCTTGCAGCCCTTGGGGAAGT
This sequence comes from uncultured Nannocystaceae bacterium, assembly GCA_964650105.1. GTDB lineage: Bacteria > Myxococcota_A > Polyangia > Nannocystales > Nannocystaceae > CAZYSW01. Next base: position 18,747 of record CAZYSW010000048.1, on the reverse strand, counting down.
CGTAGTCGCGCCGATCGATCACCACGACCCACGACTCGCCTTCCCCGGGGAGGCGATGACTCCCCGGCGCCTTCACCTTCTCGGCGGGCACCGGCGCGGTCGCGCCTCCGCACTCCACGTTCGCCGTCAAGGTCTTCACCGGAGTGCCGGGATAGAACACCAACGCGGCCTCGGGCCGGAACGCGACGTGGTTGACGGTGATGTTTCCCTCGCGATGGCTCTTGGTCGAGCGGACCATCTGCCCGAGCGAGCAACCGTCGTCCTTGCACTCCCACGCGCCGCGGTAGGAGACGAACTGGTTGCGGAGGTTCTGGCGCAGGGCTCCGCACGCGATCGAGCCGAGCGAGAGCGCGAGCACCCCCACGCCCACGGCCCGCCATCGTGCACGGTGATTCATCGACCTTTCGAAAGAACGCGCAAGCGACCCGAACATGGGCCGGTCTTACCACGTAACGGGTCCGCCGAAAGCCAACCTGGTCTGCGGCCCGAGGCCGCGCACGACGAGGCGCGGTCGCCCGGGTCCCGTCCTCGGCGGGCGCGACCGGCTTGCACCTGCCCATCGTTTTGGCGATGGTGGTCGGGACCGTGATTCCACCCAGCCTCATCCCACTGCCCCGCAGCCCCCGGGTGGTGGAGCGGGTCGAGCGTCTGGAGCTGCCCTTCAACCGGCACGGCGTCGATCCGTACGGCATCGACAAGCGCGAGCTGGCGAAGTTCTTCACCCTGCTGGAGTTCTTCTACAAGACGTACTTCAGCGTCGAGGTGCACGGGATCGACCACATCCCCCCACGTGGACGGGCCATGCTGGTCGGGAACCACTCCGGGGGATGGGCGATCGATGCGCTGATGGTGATCGCCTCCGCGTTCTTCGACCTGGAGCCCCCCCGTCTGGCGCAGGGCATGGCCGAGAAGTTCATCCAGAAGTTCCCCTTTCTCGGGTGGTTCTCCAGCCGCATCGGTCAGTTCACGGGGTTGCCGGAGCACTGCGTCCGGCTGCTGGAGGACGAGCGGCTCCTCCTGGTGTTCCCGGAGGGAGCCAGAGGCACCGCAAAGCTGTACCGGGAGCGCGACTCGCTGGTGGGCTTCGGCACCGGGTTCGTGCGACTGGCGCTGGCCACCGACACACCGATCGTGCCCTTCGCCTTCATCGGCGGCGGGGAGGCGATCCCGACCATCGCCAACCTGTATCGCGTGGGCGAGGCCATCGGGCTCCCCTACATTCCGGTGACCCCCTACGGCATCGCCTGGCCGCTCCCGGTCACCCTGCAGATCCTCTACGGGGCGCCCATTCGCCTGGAAGGCGATCCCAACGACACCGACGACGTCATCGCGAGACACGTGGACCGCATCAAGGGGCGCATCGCTCATCTCATCCGGCAGGGCAGAGATCTGCGCGAAGGCCGTCTCACGGTCGCAGAGCTGGAGCTTCGATGAAAGTGCTCGTCACCGGCATCGCGGGAAACATCGGACGGCTGGTCACCGATCGGCTGGTTCGGGACGGACACGAGGTCGTCGGCATCGATCGACGGCCCTGGTACCACCCGCCCGAAGGTGTTCGCGTGTTCCAGGCCGACATCCGCAAGCGCCCCGCCGAGGACGTGTTCCGGACCCAGCGGCCCGACGCCATGATCCACATGGCGACGGTGACTCACCTGACGCATCGAAGCCAAGATCGGTATCGCATCAACCTGGGCGGCACCCAGGCGGTCTTCGATCACTGTCACACCTACGGGGTGAAGCAGGCCATCTTCGTGGGGCGACACACCTATTACGGTGCCGGTCCCGACTCGCCGCTGTATCACACTGAATCCGAGCCGCCGATGGCCGTCCACACCTTCCCGGAGCTGTCGGACCTGGTGGCTGCCGATCTGTACGCGGGATCGGCCTTGTGGAGATATCCCGAGATCGACACCGCGGTCTTGCGGTGCTGCTACACGCTCGGTCCGTTGCGCCAGGGCACCCTCGCCGCATTTCTCCGGGGCCCACGCGTCCCGACCATCCTGGGCTTCGATCCTCTGTTTCAGTTCATGCACGAGCAGGACACGGCCGAGGCCATCGTGCTGGCCCTCACCAAGGGCCTGCGCGGCGTCTTCAACGTCTCCGGCCCGCCACCGGTGCCGCTGTCGGTGATCATTCGGGAGTCGGGGCGGCAGAACCTCCCCGTACCCGAGCCCCTGTTTCGGCTGCTCCTGGGCCGGTTCGGCCTGCCCCGGCTGCCCCCCGGCGCGCTCGAGCACATCAAGTATCCGGTGGTGATCGACAGTCGCAGGTTCCAGGAGGCGACCGGGTTCGAGTACGCGTACGACGAAGACGCCACGATCCGGGCGCTCCGCGACGCCTAGCCGGGAATCGGCGACCTCCCGCCCGCTTTCCGTGGAACCGCGGGGCGTGGCCCGGTTCCCGATCCTCGGCGCCTCGAAGAGGCGGCGAACGCCAGCGGTGGCGAGGCGAGGGACACGGTGGCGGCGCCGACCGGCGCTGCGGGCCTACTTCTTGTCCTTGGCGCCCAGCAGGCTCACGACCAGGCTGACCGCGGTGATCGTGTCCAGCTTCTTCACGCCGGGGACGGGATCGTTGTCGATCCGCATGGTGAAGGTCGTGGCCAGCGACAGGATCTTGCCCAACGAGGTGGTGAGGCCGACGTCCCAGTTGAACCGCCAGCGACGAGCATGCACGACGCTCTGCAGATACTCGAGCCCGGTGTCGAACGCGACGTGCTCGTTGAGTCGATTGGAGTAGCCGGCGAAGAGGCGCGCCGCATGATTGGACCGCTCCTTGCCGCGCGCGACGATCGGCTCGCCCTCGTCGTCCAGCACCAGATTGCCGGCCTCGTCCTCGAGCAGGCGCGCTTCGTCGGTCCTGATGTCGTACTGGAAGTCGTACCCCGCCTCGAACCAAAGCCGGTGATCGCTCTTGATGATGGCGTAGAAGGCTATGCCGGGATCCACGTTCAACCGGAGATCCAGCCCCTGGAACGGGTCGTGGCGCGCGGTCACCATGCCGAAGGCGGCCCATCGCTCGGCGAAAAAGACGTCGTAGCGCGCCCGTCCCTGGGCATTGCCCACCGTGGTCTCGTAGTCGCTGTGGGAATCGGGAGCCGAGCGCGCGTAGTTGCCCGCGAACTTGGCCCCGAACTGATGAATGCTGCGCCGCACCCGGAAGTCGGAAGCGACCGTCGCGGCCAGTGAACGAGAGTTGCCCGTGTTGAAGATGCCGCCGGCGGCGATCTGCAGCTCGAGGGCGTCGGTCTCCTCGGCCGAGGGATCGGCCGACGTCGCGAACTGGTCGGTGCCCTCGATCTCGGTGGTGCCCGAGGATGCCGGAGCCGCCGTGCCGACGGTGCCCTTCGGTTCCTCGGCGGGCTGCGCCGAGACGAGCCAGGTGGCGGCGGCGAGTGCCTGATAGTGGATCATGGGAGCTGGCCCCCGTCGCGGACTGCACGACGTCGTGCCGGACGATCGAGATCGTTCCCACCTCGACGCCCGGAGGCCTCCTCGATGCGTCCGTGTTCGATCATGCGGTTGAATCGCTGGCTGGAAGTGCGTTCGTTTGCGCCCCGACCCGCGATTGTGTCCGACGCGGGCCGAGGCACTGCCTGGGCGCGCTGCCGCGGGTGTGGGCTCGTGGCGCGGCCAAATCCTAGTCGATCTCGTCGCTGGAGCGATGCACGACCGAGCGCGAGTTCGCCCCGCCGGCGTCGAGCCGACGCCTCGGACCCCGGCCGCGTCTGCCCCCGTCGAAACCGCCCCGAAAGCCCCGTCTCCGACCACACGGGGGGATTCGCTCCGAAGCCTCCGCGCGCGTCGGCGATGGAGATCACCTGCGGGGTCCCCCGCCGCTTCCCACGCGCATCTGCCGGCCCGCACAGGCGGTCAGCGTCGAGCACCCGCGTCGGGGCGACCAAGCGTCGCCTTCACCCGCTCGACGAGCGCTTCGGTGGCGCGACTTTGGACCACGCGACACGCCTCGGGCGGAAGCGACAGGGCTCGCTGCACGTCGAGCACGTTGCACAGCCGCAACTGCTCGACGGCATCGTCGTTGCCGCTCAGGAGGACGTAGTCGTCGGGGACGTCTTCACCGGCCTGTCCGATGATCCCCAGAGGTCCGTCTCCCCGCAGCCGACGCCAGACCACCGGTCGCCCGGGCACGCTCTGCTTTCCCAGGCCTCTCTCGTCGCCGAACTTCATCCGGGGCTCCGACCCGGTTTCGGAGAGCTTGTACACGGCGCTGACGCGATCGCGCCGCAGGGGGTTGGTGGCGGGATCGGCCACGATCGAACCGCCGTACCCATAGAGCTGCTGCGGCGCGGGCCAGCGGGTGAACCGGCGCAGCGCCTCGAAGTGTCGGGTGGACGCCAGATCGAGCCCATCTTCGAGGACGTGCGCGGGCTGCAAGCCCAGCTCCCCGAGCAACTCGCAGGCGTGCAGGTACTGGATGCACTTGTTGCCGGAATCGTAGCGGATCGAGCACGGGTGCGGCCGCTCCAACATCACCTCGACGGCGGCCTCGATCCCCGAGCGCATGGTGTCGAAGGTATCGAGCAGGTAGCCGGGAGCGGACGACCGCATGTCTCGCATGGCACGAAACGCCAGACGATCTTCGCCCCAGCGCTGCACGTGCTCGTGGGCCATGGTCCCGATCGGCTCCAACCCGAGCTCGCGCGCCAGAAACAGATTGCTCGTCTTGGTGATCCCCTCGACTCGGCACGCCTCGAGCGCGATGCGGTGCTGATCCATGCAGACGGCCGAACGCATGCCCACCTCGAAGACGCGCTCGGGGCTCTCGACCGCCGCCACGAGCTCGCGCACCGTCGCTTGCACCCGCTCGCGGTACGCGTCGTCTTCGCGGCGGATGGACGGGAGCTCGACCCCCACCGTGTTGGCCACCTCGGCGATGATCCGCGCGTGCTCCTCACAAGTGGCGATGAGCACCTCCGGGGGCGACGGGGTCGACGAGGCGAGCACCGTCGCGAGCTGGATCGGGTAGTTGAGCCACAGCAGCATGGGCTCGAGCCACGACACCAGGAAGCTGGGCCCCGTGACGGTGAGGATCGGCTCGCGCTCGCACACCCAGGTGCCTCGCGGTACGGCGACGACCTCCAGGGTGTGCAGCCCCAGCGCCGCCTCCATGGCGTCGGTGAGCCCGTAGCCGTGCGCGCGCGCGAACTCGAGCTGGCCCGGGTCGAGGTCGATCCCCGCGACGAGCTCGCGGACGATCTGTGCCAGGTCGAAGGGAACGTACTGGATTCCTCCCCGTCGGAACGAGAAGTAGAAGGTCTCGCGGCGCAGCGGAAAACCCGCCTGCCCCATCGAGAACTTGTAGGCATCGGTGGCGAGCGTGGGTGTCGTCATTCCGCATCCGCGACGGCAGGGTCCGGATCGCAACCGCGCCGGTCGCCGAGCCGAATCTCGGGCAGGCAGGGCGAACGTCCGCCGGTCGGACCTACCACGTCTTGGGGCGACCACCACACGGCGCCTGCCGAGTCCCGGCGTCCGGTGCATCGCCGTCGAGCCGCACGATCTGTCGCTCGTGACCTCGACACAGGGTGACGGTGCGCGCTCGGGTGTCGATCGAGACGTACTCGAAGCGGCCTCCGCTGCACGTGCCGGTGTTGACGACCAGCCCTTCGGGCACGCGGTCGATGCACGAGACATGAGTGTGCCCCATCACCACCACGTTGGCCTTCCAGCGTCGGGCCAGGTCTCGACCCGCGCGCACGTACGGGCCGGCCGGACCGCGAAACCGTGCGTGCTTGATGTCGACGTCGCGGCGTTCGAAGTAGGCCGCGACCTTCGGCAGCCCAGCGGCCCGCAAGCGCCCGGTCGCCCACGTGCCGAAGTGCGCGAGCGCGGGTGCGCGACGCGCCACGGGGTCGAACTGATGGCCGTGAATGAAGAAGGCCCAGAGGGTCTCGTCGCCCAGCCGTACGTGCTCGGGGGCGCCGCAGGCCTGTGCCGCCACCAAGTCGTGATTGCCGTGCACGTAGACGTACGGAGGACGCTGGAGGCGGTGGCCCAGCGCGCCCAGCCGCGCCCGGGCCATTTCGAGGTGACGACGCCGCGCCCCGTCGGTCGGCAACATCGTGTGATCGGTCTGGAAGATGTCTCCCAGCAACAGGATGGCGTCGTGACCACGCTCGAGCCGGTCGAGGAAAGCCGAGAAGCGCCCCGGGTCGTGACGAAATCCATCGACGCCGTCGCGCACCCCGATGTGGAAATCGGACAGGGCTGCGATGCGCATGGCGAGCGGGAGGATAGCAAGGCCGACCCGCGGTGGCGCAGGCCGATTCGGGCGGGTCCGAGGATCAGCGGCGCCCGAGCGCCCACAGGAGAATCGCCGCCGCGGCGGCGACGTTGAGCGAATCGACGCCGTGCGCCATGGGAATGGTCACCGCGGTATCGGCGATGGCGCGCAGCGGCAACGACAACCCCTCGGCCTCG
>CAZYSW010000048.1:0-12297 GCA_964650105.1 uncultured Nannocystaceae bacterium | reverse complement strand
GCAACACGACGTGGCGGGGGCGCTCCACCTCGTCGATCGGGACGGCGTCGGGGTCCACCGAGGCCGCCAGGACCCTCGCCCGCAGGTGTCGGCGGATCTCGTCCACCACCTGCACGACGGAGGGCGCGAGCACCAGCGGTTGCGTGAAGACGTGACCGGCGGCGGCCCGGATGGCGCGCGCGGAAAAGGGATCGGCGCCGTGGGCATCCAGCACCAACAGGTCCGCCCCGAGCGCACGGCAGCATCGCACGACGCTTCCCACGTTGGCGGGATCGGCCAGGCGCTCGGCCACGACGGTGATCGAACGGTCACGCTCCGCCATGTGCGACGACCACGATGGCGGGGGGCGGCTGGGCAGCGCCGGCCTGGGCATCGCCGCCAGGCAGCCACGGTGGAACCGAAAGCCGGTGACCTCCGCAAGCACTCCCGCGTCGACCTGCAACACGTTCGGTACGTCCACGAGGTCGGCCGACAGGCGCGCCAGGTGGCAGGCCGTCCCGGCCACGGTCGTCACGCGCCAGGGGCTCTTCAACGCCCGCGACACCGCGATCTCGCCCTCGACCACCACGGTCTCCGACCGCTTCCGGTCGCGCAGCGCCACGAAGGGCGACAGCGCGGGATCGGTGGGCTCGGTGACGACGCGCACCTTCATGGTCGATCGTGGCGGGGAGGTCGACCGAAACCTTCGGCGCGGATCGAACCTCGCGGCACGACCAGCGTACCCCGGAACCGGGGCAGGAGCGCGGGTCCCCAACCGGTGGCCGGGTCACCGCGACGACTCGTCGCGCGTGCGATCGGAAGCGCGCAACCAGGCCTGGTGCACCCGCTCGGGGTCGAGCCACATCTGAAACCGGCGACTGAGCCTCACCCATCGGCGCGCCACCAGGCTCAACCACTCGGCGATCCGAGCCTCGAAAGCCGGAGGCGGGTCGCTGGGCGTGGCCGCGACGAGGGGGAATTCCGCGGTGACGATGGGACCGTCGCAGGTGAAGCGCGCCTGTGGCGAGAGCTGCTCGACCAACTCCTTCATGGACTTGTTCTCGGCGAGGAACTCGCTGCGGAAGACCTCGACCCCGCGCTCGCGCGCCGCCTCCCCCAGTCGGCGCATCAACATGCGACCGATGCCCTTGTGCTGTTGCGCGTCGATCACCGCGACGGCCGGCTCGGCCACCCGGGGCTCGTCCGCCAAGCGGACGAACCGCGCCACCCCGACCCCCTCCCCCTCGCGGCCCTCCTCGTCGAGCTCGACCGCTCCGATGGCCAGGTGATTCCATCCGTCGATCTCGGTGAGGTACGCGAGCTCGGCCTGGGTGAAGCGGGGCTTGGCCGTGAAGAAGCGCAGGTACTGCGAGTGCGGCGACAGGTGCATCAAGCCTCGCTCGAAGCGGGGCTTGTCGTCCTTTCGGACCAGCCGAAAACGCAGTCGCGTGCCGTCGGCGACCGTGACCTCCTCGGCGTAGTCGGGTCCGTACCGCACCGTCGCGGCCTGGGCATCGGCCGGCATCGCCGAGCACCTTAGCAGCCGGGCGCGTCGCCGATGCGCGCCGGGCAGCGGTGAGGCGAGCGCAACCCGAGCCCGGGGGCCGCGCACGCGACCCGAGGGCAGGCGCGACGTCGCGTGCACGTCGGCATCGACGCGGCGGGATCTGCGACGTCCCGCCCCCGAGGCGCGCAGGGCCGCGTGCGGCGGCGGACTGGTACGATGCAGACATGACGCAGGGCGTGCGTCTCACGCCCGAGCAGGCTCGGGCCCTGGCGGAGGATCACGAGCGACGGTTGCGTTCGTGCGTCGACTGGTCGCCCGCGATCAAGTGGGCCCCCAAGCTCGACATCAAGGGCGCGACGTACCGCGTCCTCGAGCTGTTTCCGGGCGTGGTCGCCTCGGACGCGCCGGTCGATCGGCTCGAGCGCGGCCAGTACGTCGACTCCCCGGGAGGGCAGTTCCGCTATTGCGTGCGCCTGCACCGACGGGGTCACCCGCTCCTGACGTGGTGGGGCCCGGAGGTCGGCACGGTCGTCTTCGACAGCGACGTGATCATCCCCGCCCTGTTCGAGGCCCGAGCTCCCGACGATCCGAGACCTGGCCGCTGGAACGACACGCCGTGGATGTCGCTCACGCCGGCCGAGATCATCACCCTGAGGCCGGGGACGCGCCTCGCACGGGGTCACGTGATCGTGGCCGGCCTCGGTCTGGGGCACCAGCTCATCGAGGTCAGCAAGCGCCTGCAGGTCAAGAAGATCACCCTGGTGGAGATCAACCAGGAGCTCGTGGATTGGATCCTCCCCGTGGTGCGCAAGCACGTTCGCAAGCCGCTGGAGGTGGTGGTCGGGGATGCCTACGAGACGATCCCCCGGCTTTCCGCCGACGTGGCCCTCATCGACATCTTTCCGGGGTACGGCGACGGCTTCCGGCGCGTGGCCGAGCTGGCCCGACGAAGCCCTCGCATCAAGAAGTTCTGGGGTTGGGGAACCAGCGAGATGACGGGCTTGCGGCAACGCGCGAAGTGATCGATGGATCGTTGCCCCCACACGCGCCTCGCTTGCGGAGCACGAGCATGGACCTCGCGACGACCTGGACCCTGACCGCCTGTGGCCTGATGGCGCACGCCGATGGTGTGCTGGACGGCGAGGAGTGCGACCGGATCACCGCCATGATCGAAGAGGAGGTGGGGACGGATGCCGACGCCTACGCCGAGTGGCTGGCGGTCGTCGGGGACCGGGCGAGCCTGGAGGCGAAGCTCGCGTCCCTCGAGCTCCCCCCCGCCGAGCAACATCGCGAGATCCTCGAGCAGGTGTGGACGCTGGCGCTCGTGGACGGACGGCGGTGCGAGGCCGAGCTGGCCATGCTCGAGTCGCTCGCACGACGTCTGGGCGTAGAGCCGGTGCAACTCGAGTTCTGGCGCGAGGCCTGGTCGTCGGCGCAAGAGGACCTCGCCGAAACGATGGCGGTCGCCGTCGCCGTGGTGCTCGGCCAGGGCTCGTTGGTCCCGTCGGCCGATCATCCGCGCGTGCGCGAGCTCTTGTCGGCCCTCCCGTATCCCGAAGACGGCCGCGAGGGGCTGGTGGCTCGGGCGACACGCTCCGCGGACTCGAGCGTCGCGGTGCAGCGCCTGGTGGCGTGGCCCCGTCGCAAGCGGGTGTGGCTGCTCCGCTCCCTCGCCGATCTCGTGGTGCGCGGCGCTCGACCCGAGCGGTCTGCCGAGGCCTTCGTCGCGCTCGCGGAGGCGGTGGGCCTCGACGCGGACAAGGGCCGCGCGCTCCTGCGAGCCGCCGAGCGCCGCCGTTAGCCCGGGCGTGCGCGGGCGCGATCGTCCCGGTCCGTCGACCCGAAGGCCGGTGGATCTCCGACGGGTCGACATCGCGCCCGCGCGGCTCGACCCTGTCCCTTTTCGCGCGCGCACGAGTCTTTTCCTGGCCATCCCGAGAAACGCCGTTTCCTTGGGCATCGAAGCTCGTCGACGTCCCTGCGGTCCAGGTCGCCGCCGCGCTGCATTGGGGGGTTTCCTCACTTCGCGGCGGGGTTCCGAGCAGACGTAGGTCGATGTAAGACAATCTCCACCAAGGGGGAGGATGTATGAAAAAGTGCGCATTCCTGAGTGGCCTGTTCTGCTTCACCGCGGCCTGTGGTGACGACGGCCGCCCCGTTCGCGACGACGCAGGCGTCTCGGCAGGCCTGTCGGAGACCGGTGGGGCCGAAGGCTCGACGTCGGGACCCGCCCAGGACGACGGCTCCGACGAGGAGACCGACGGCGCGACGGGCACGACCGACGGTGGCGATGCGTCGAGCACGGGTGCGGAAGCCGGAGGCACCTGCGAGCAAGCGCAGTTCTCGTTCGACCTCGAGCCGCAGACCCCCAACGTCATGCTCGTGCTCGACAAGTCCCGCAGCATGTCGAACCTCTGGGACCACGATCTCGATCCGAGCACGCCGCAAATCTCGCGCTGGCACAGCCTCTTCAACGTCGTCGACTACCTCACGGCCGAGCTGCAGGAGGAGATCAACTTCGGCGCACAGCTCTTCCCCTCGGCCGACGCCTGGCTCGACGAGCCCACCAACGTGTACTCGTGTGCGGTGTCCGAGCAGCCAGAGGTGTCGGTCGCTGCGCTGACGCGCGAGGCCATCCTCGACGCCATGCCCGCGCCGGGTGACTTTTCCATCTCCGGCGGCACGCCGGCCTCCACGGGGGTGACCAATGCGATCGAGCACCTCGTCGCGCTCGGCTCCGATCTTCCGCGCGCCATCATCCTCATCACCGACGGTGCAGCGAACTGCAACCCTGCCGAAGCCCCCGAAGACACGCTCTTCGTGTACGACGACACGCTTCCCGACATCGTGTACGAGGCGTTCACGATGCATCAGATCCCGGTCTACGTGGTCGGCATCAACATCCTCGACGAGATGGGGACCAAGCCTGCGGTCAATCCCCATCAGGCGCTGACCGAGGTCGCGCTCGCCGGCGGCGTCCCCTCCCAGGGCATCGACGCCTTCTACAACTCGTTCAACGAGATGGAGCTCGCCGACGCCGTGGGCCAGGTCGTCGGTGCGATCGAGTGCACGGTGACCCTGGAGGTCGAGCCCGACTTCCCCGACCACGTCGAGGTCACGGTCTCGGGCACGACCTATCCGCAGGTGGCCGACTGCGACGCCGAGGACGGCTGGGTCTACACGAGCCCCAACGGCCCGTTCAATGCCATCCAGCTCTGCGGCGTCGCCTGCGACGACCTCCAAGGCGAGGGCGGCGTCATCTCGGTCGACTACGTGTGCCCCGAGTAGCGGACCGGGCGCAGCGGGCTTAGGCTCGGAGCGCGTGATCCTCCAGCAGATCGGCGTGGTGCGGTCGCCCTACCCGACCAAGTTCGCGGTCCCGCGCCAGCACGGGCTGGCGCGGGTGCGTTGTTTCATCGAGCTCGACCCGGGCGTGGTGGAACCGACGGCCTTGCGCGGCATCGAGGAGGCGACACACCTGTGGGTCATCTTCGGGTTCCACCACGTCCCGGGGCGGGAAGCCTCCACGGTGCGGCCTCCCAGGCTGGGCGGCAATCGGCGGCTCGGCGTCCTCGCGACGCGCTCCCCCTTCCGTCCCAATCCGCTGGGGCTGTCGGCGGTCCGTCTGGTGGCGGTCGACGGCCTGCGCCTGGAGGTGGAATCCGGCGATTTCGTGGACGGCTCGCCGGTCTACGATCTCAAGCCATACCTGCCGTGGGCGGATGCGATCGCGGATGCGCGGGTGAGTTGGGCCGCCGAGGCGCCGACGCGGCTGAAGGTCTCGTTCTCGGCGGACGCCGAACGGACCCTCCGGGAACACCCCCGTGCGCAGCCCCTTCGCGCCCTGCTGGAGGAGACGTTGGCCTGGGACCCCCGGCCGGCGTACCACACGGCCGAGCCCGACCGGCGATACGGCGTGGCGATCGCCGACGTGGACGTGCAGTTCTCCGTCACCGCCGACGAGGTTCGCGTCGAGCGAATCGTGCGGTGAGACCTTGCCGATGTCGTTTGGTGTCGCAGGACCCGTACCGGGTGCCCGCCCTCGTCGACCGGTCGTGCCGGGAGCGCGGCTACGGCACCGGCACCAAACCGAGGATCGACAGGAACTGAACGATGAAACGAGACCAGGCCACCCGCTACTTCGAACCCGACGCCGAGGCATGTGCCCGGGCGCGCGAGCGCCTGGTCGAGCGGCGGCACGCGCTGGTCGGAACCGGAGGTCCCGAGATCGCGCGCGAGCTGGCACGCATCGACGAGGCGTTGCGCTGGCTCGACGCCGGGCTTTACGGCCGATGCTCGATCTGTCTGCAGGCGCTCGACGTCGAGCGGATCCTCGCCGACCCGGTCGACAAGGTGTGCGGGCGGTGCAAGGCAGCCCGCGGGGCGAAGGCCGCGACCCTGCCTGCGGCCAGAAGACCCAAGAGCAGGATTCCGACCGTGAAGCACAGGCCCGTCGACGGCTGGATGGTGAGCCTGCGCGACGGGACCGAGGCGCTCAATCGGCAGTTCATTCGGGCGTCGCGCGTGGCTCGAAGCGCCTGAGCGCGCCGGGTCCACCGGCGCATCGGGTGCTGGCGCGTCCGCGAGAGCGTGTCAGGCCGCTTTCGAGCTTCGAGTGCGAACGTGCGTCCGGGACGGCGGCGAGGTCTCCTCACGGCGTGACGATCCGTCGGCAGCCGAGTCCGCGCGGCGTCGGGGGGAAGATGCGCAACGAGCAGAGACCACGAGCCGTCGTCGGCCACCGTCTTTCGAGGAAGGGCGGACGTCCGCGCTCGCTCGACGGACGCGGATCGACGGCGTCGTTGGGACGCCGCGCGCGGGAGGTGGCCTCGGCGTCGTTGCTCTTGGCCCTCGGATGCACCGATGCGATCGCCAACGTGGAGGTCGAGCGCACCGCTCGGCACGTCATCGCGGGCGGCCCCGACTTACCGGACGCGCTTCGATTCCGGGAGACGGTGATCCTGCAGTTCGAGAACCGAGACAAGCCGAAGAGCTCGCGGTCCATCGACGACGTGGAGCTTCGACGCCTGTTCGTCGAGGCCGTGGATCCGCCAGACGCCGACCTGTCGTTCACCGAGCGCGCCGAGGTCTACATCCAGGCCGCCGGGTTGCCGCGCATTCGGGTCGCCGTGGCCCGGGAGATCGAGGCCGACAGCCCGGTGATCGAGCTGGAACCCGATCCCGTGGAGCTCTCCGACTACGTGATGGCCGACGCCCTGACGTTCACCGTCGAGCTCGAGGGACGTCCGCCCGAGCAAGACGTGCTCGTGGAGGGGCACGCCGTCCTCGACATCGGCATTACGCCGGCGGCAGCCTGCGAAGCGCTGTGAGGCGAGCCTGCGGCGCACGCCGGATGCGGCCCGCCGCGCCCGGGCTCCGCCGCGGGTCGCGAGGACCCCTCGCGCGCCACGGCGGGCGTGGGCGTGCAGGTCATCCACACAAGGCGGGCACGTTCGGGAGCTTGGTCGCCGTGAACCCGATGAGCAGGTCGTAGGCGTTGGCGCCCAAGAGGTCGCTGCATCGCGTGGAAGGCTGGATGTTCCCCAGGAGCTGGTCGAGGGGCACGCCGCCGACCGGACAACCCGCGCAAACGCCATCGGTTTGCAAGTCGTCGGGGCCGTCGCCCGAGCACTCGCCCAGGCAGCTACACAGCGTCTGCGCCTCCGTCTCCAGGATGCACCCCGTGAGCTGTCCGGCCAGCTTCGTACCCGCCGCATTGGCGGACACCTGAGTACGCACCGCCCGCACGGGGACGGCATCGGGTGTGCCGGCGTCGGGCGTGCAGTTGAACGTGGTCGTATCGTCGTCCTGGGCGTAGATGTACACGACGTCGTCGGGCCCGAGCTCCATGTCGTACGTGCCCCCTTCGGGACCGCCCCCGGTCGCGGCCTCGCTGCACACTCCGCTGGTGCCCGACACGGGCGCCCACATGTACGTCGCGGGATCGTACGCGATGGAGATCAACTCGGTGGCGCTCACCGGCTCGGCACACTGATCGTCGGGACCGGAGCCGATCCCCGAGCGGATTCCCACGGTCGCCGTGGCGTCGGCTCGCTCCACCACTTCCAGGATGATGTTGAGCTTGAAGTTCTTGATGTCGGCCGACCAGGTGGTCTCCAGCACCTTCGCCTGCAGGACGTCACCGTCTCCGTCGCCCAGCCCCTGGATGTCGATACAGTCGAACCGATAGGCGGCGGGGAACTCGACCTCGCCCGCGGTATCCGTCTCCGCGCCCGTGTCGGCGGAGGTTGCAGTGTCGGCCGAAGTTCCGCTCTCCGAGGCACTCACGGTGGGAAGCATGTTCTGCCCCCCGTCCCCGTCGTCGGAGCACCCGATGGCGAGCACCAACGAGCACCCACAAGACAGCGCCACGCCGAGCGCGTGGCGCAGACCGGAGAGCGAGGACGCTGCGTACGAGACCGAATCCATGGTGAAGCAGCTTATCACGTCTACCGGGTCCCGCGGGGGCGTGATAGCGTCGTCCCCTCCCCCTTCGGGCACCGATGAAACGCCCCTGTCCGCTCTCCTTCGCTCGCGCGCTCACGTTCGGCTCGGTCTTGCTGGGTCCGACCACCGCCCTGGCCGGAGGCTTCGAGATCCCCGACACTGGCGCCCGCGCGGTCGGTCGTGGCGGCGCCCAGGTCGTCGGCGCCCAGGATCTGACGGCGATTCACTACAACCCGGCCCTCCTCGCCCGCCAGCGGGGAACGGCGGTCATGTATCACCACAACCTGATGTTTCATGACACGACGTTCCAGCGGGCGCCATTGGGCGAAGGGCTGCCCAATCCCGAGGCGGCCTGGGGTGCCGACGCGGGGACCACGCTTCCCCTGGCCAAGAACCGGCAGAAGGTCTTTCCCCTGGGGCTGTTCGCCGCGGTCGCGAGCGACTTCGGGCTGGAAAACTGGCGCTTCGCCGCCGCGGTCTACGGTCCGAGCGCGATCGGCAAGCACGACTATCCGGACTACGACCCCCAGTCGTTCCAGATCACGAAGATGGACATCCTGATGGCCTACTACACGCTGGGGGCCGCGTGGAAGTTCAAGGACGTCTTCGGGATCGGGGCCACCGTCCAGTACGTGGATCTCATCCAGCTGAAATACGCGCTCGTCACCGATTCGACGGCGGCGGAGGATCTGAACCCAATCCCCGCCGAGAACAGCACACAACTCGTCACCGAGCTGGACCTGAAGGATCGCACCGCCGCGACCGCGCAACTGGGGATCTGGTACCGCCCCCATCGTCGCGTCGAACTCGGGATCTCCAGCCGCGTGGTCCCCGTGTTCTTGAAGGCCGAGGGGGGCGTCAACACGGACAAGGAGGAGGTGCTGTCGGACGAGATGAGGGTCTCGATGCCGATGACCCTCCCCGCCATCGTGCGCGGCGGCATCCGCTATCTCCACCCGCGCCGCGACCAGGACGGCGACCGCTTCGACCTCGAGCTCGACGTGGTGTGGGAGAACTGGTCGGTGTTCGACGCCTACGATCTCACCCTCGTGGGACGGATCAATGGCCAGCCGATCGGCGTGCAGCAGGGGATGACCGACGACGGCCAGCCGATCGGACGCCTGCGGATCGCCAAGAACTGGAAGGATACGGTTTCGGTGCGGCTGGGAAGCGACGTCCAGGCGCTCCCCCCCTACCTCACCGTCCGCGCCGGAGGGTTCTTCGAGACCGCGGCGGCGCCCAACGCCTACTCGCACCTGGACTTCCCGACCTTCATGTGGGGCGGCGTGGGGCTCGGGTTCTCGGCGGGAGCCCGGGGCGTCTACTTCACGGCCGGGTACATGCACGTGTTTCAGGAGACCCGCACGGTCACCGAGCTGACGGGCAAGGTCTTCCAGGAGCGGCCGATCGCGCAGTGTCCCGATCGATGCATGGGGTACAGCGGCGTACCGGCGAACGCGGGGCGCTTCGAGTCGTCCTTCGACCTCTTCTCGGTGGGGCTCGACATCGACTTCCGAACGTTGCTCGGCGATCGTCGAGGCAAGCGCAAGGCCAAGGACGCGGCCGCCCCGACCGCGCCCACGCCGACGGTGACGCCCAGTTCGCAACCGACCGCGCCGGCCGAGCCGACCACCATCGAGGACTCGAGCACCGTCGGGGAAGAACCCGCACAGGCCGGGCCGATCGAGCCCGCACCGGCCGAGCCCGCATCGACCGAGCCGGCGCTCGACGAGACCGAGCCGACCACGGCCGAGCCGACCGAACCCGGATGAGGACGAGCCGCCGGCGAGATCCATCGGTGCGGCGGCCTCGGGCGGCGGCCGATCATTTCGAATCGGTCAGGACGGCACCCGGACAGCGCGCGTAGCAAGGTGCCCAGCAGCCATCGTCGAGGGGCGCGGCTCGTTCGCGGCAGTGGCGGGCGCACTTCCATGCGCAATGGGCATGGTTGCGTCCCGTCCAGCGGGGATGACCGCGCTTCCACCACACGTCCTTCACCTGGGCACGGACGTGGGCGGTGACCGGGTCGTCGGGGAATCGTGCGACCCACCAGTTGCAATAACCCATGTTGTCGGCGCACCCGGACTCGAGCAGCGCCTGACCGAAGGCCTGGCGGACGGCCTCCTCGAACCCGGCGCGGAACCGGGTCGGGCTGGCGTCCGGCAGCGCCTCGAAACAAGCATCGCTGCCGTCGAGGAAGGCGACGACCTCGTCGCGAATCGGCGCGCGCGTCAACTCGCCGACCATCTCGACATCCAGCGCGACGGAAGCGGAGCGGGCCGCGTACGTCCCGGGATACCGGGCCGCCAAGGCGGCCAGCGCTCCCTCGGACCC
Source organism: uncultured Nannocystaceae bacterium (assembly GCA_964650105.1). Classification (GTDB taxonomy): domain Bacteria; phylum Myxococcota_A; class Polyangia; order Nannocystales; family Nannocystaceae; genus CAZYSW01. The sequence goes on along the minus strand of CAZYSW010000048.1, from coordinate 2,030 downwards.
GAGGGGCCGCATGCCGTCCTCGGCCTCGACCCGGGCCTCGATCCACGCGTCGTAGCGCCGCAGCGCCACGACCTCGCGCCACAGATCGATGGAGGGGTCGTCGGGGCGAGCGTCGACCTCTCGACGCAGCGGCTCCCAGTCTCCCGTCGCGCGGTAGTGCTCGATGGCCCGCTCGAGCGCCGTGGGTTCGGCCTGGACGCTCGCGACCACGTCGGCATTTGCGGGGGGAGCGACCGGGTCGCCGTCGGTCCTTGCCGCGTGCCCGCAGGAGGTCGCGACGAGGATCGCCCAAAGGCCCGCGGCGAGCCGCGTACGCCCGCCACCGAAGGTGCGTCGTGCGATGGATCGTGTGGTCACGAGACGGTTCATCGGCCGCGCGCCGACGAACTGCAGCGCACGCCGTGCAGGCGCATGCTTCACCCGACGAACCTACACTCCCCCCTGCGGACGCCGTGCACCGTGCGCGAGCGGCGTTCGCCGTTCACGTCGCGTGACGTTCCGCGCCGAATCCCCCCGGGACGCGCGAGCGCCCGTCGGGGATCCGCCCCGAGGGGCCCCGAGCGGCCGTGATACGCTTGCGCCGGTGTCAGGCTCGGCGGCTGCACGCACGCTCCCTCCGTGCCCTCACTGTGGGCAGGAGCATCAGGACACGGCGCTCAAGTGCCCCGACACCGATCTGGTCCTGCCCCTTCGGGGGCGCCTCCTCGACGGCAAGTTCAGGCTCGTGCGCCCGCTTGGCACCGGCGGGATGGCTTCGGTCTGGCTGGCGCTCAACGTCCACGTCGACAAGCAGGTCGCGATCAAGATCATCCGCCCCGAGGTCGCGCGCAGCGAGACGATGGTGGCGCGCTTTCGCAGCGAAGCGCGCGCGGCCGGCCGGATCGGCCACCCCAACATCTGCGACATCCACGACTTCGGCGTGGGGCCCGTCGGGCCCTACATCGTGATGGAGTACCTGCAGGGCCGTTCTTTGGCCGAGCTGCTCAACCGCAAGCGTCGCCTCGATGGTCCCACCGCGGTCGCCGTGGTCCGGGCCGCGCTGGCCGGCCTCGCCGCGGCCCACGAACAGGGGATCGTCCATCGCGATCTGAAGCCCGAGAACGTCTTCCTGCACCGCCCCACGGTGGGCGATCCGGTGGTCAAGCTGATGGACTTCGGGGTCGCCAAGTTCACCGACGGCAGCGGTGAGGCGCAAACCGAGCACGGGGCTCTGCTCGGGACCCCCGAGTACATGGCTCCCGAGCAGTTCAAGGGCGCCGCGCATGCGGATCACCGCAGCGACATCTGGGCCGTGGGCGCGATTTTGTATCGCGCCCTCACCGGCAAGAACCCCTTCAGCGGCCCGACGGTGGCGGCGACGCTCCTGGCGGTCACCCACGACCCGCCCGAACCCATCGAGAAGCTCTCGCCCGAGGTTCCCCGCGGCTTGATCGACGTCGTGATGCGATGTCTCGCCAAGAATCCGGCGGATCGGTTCGCGTCCGTGGAGGCGCTCGACGAGGCACTTCGGCCGTTCGACACCGAGCCCATCGACCCCGAGCTCTTCGCCGAACCCTCCGAGGACGATACCGACGCGGAGGCGGCCGGACCCACCGTCGCGGCTCCCGAGGCCCCGTCCCCGGCGATGCTGCACACGACGCGCCCCGCCCCCGGCGGGGCCGAACGATCGCCGCGACGCACGAGGGGCTGGATCGTCGCGGCCCTGGTGGTCGCGGTCGGCAGCGCCGGTGCGTACGGGTGGCTCTCGAGCGACACGCCGGGGGATCCGGGCCTCGCGGACGATGCCCTCGCATCGGGGGTCGCGACGTCGAACGACGGTGGGTCGGACGCGGCCATCTCTCCAGCGCAGGCCCTGGCGCGTACCGAGGACGCGGTGGACGACGATCGCACCGCGGGGGCGACTCCACCGGACCTCGGCGCCCGTGCCGCACCCGAGGATGTGCCGCCCGAGGCGGGCGACGGCGCGCAAGACGATCCCGGTGAGCCCGACCCGTCGTCCGAGGCACCGCCCCACCCCGACGATCCCGACC
>CAZYSW010000047.1:10229-18842 GCA_964650105.1 uncultured Nannocystaceae bacterium | reverse complement strand
ATGGCCTGGCCCGCGGTCGGGTGGGCTGGCGGGTTCTACGTGCCCGAGGTAGGGCCACGCGCGGTCGCCATGGCCGGTGCCATGACCACGCAAGACACCGATACGACGGCGATCTTTCACAATCCGGCCGGTCTGGCGGGACAACCGGGCACCCAGGTGCAGGTGGCGGGGTCGCTGTTCTTCCCCAACGTGGAGTTCTTCCGCCGACCGGTCGACGATCCGATCACCGGCGAGCGCGTTCGCTTCGCCCCGGTCCGCAACACCAACCCCATCGGGGGTGCGCCGTACCTGGGGGTAGCGAGCGATTTCGGGGTCCGCAACTTCGCCGCGGGCGTGGGGGTGTACGTGCCCTTCGGCGCCCATCTCGAGTACCCCGCCGACGGCGCACAGCGCCACATCGTCACCAACGTCGAGCTGCGCACCATCTACGTGACGCCGACCCTCGCGTACCGCTTCGCCGATCGGTTCTCGATCGGCGTCGGGGCTAGCTACGTGTACTCGGACATCGGCATCGAACAGATCAACGCCGTCCCCTTCGTGACGGGCGACCCCGAGCTGTTTCCGAACCCCGATCCCGCGCTGGAGGGCGAGACGTCGTTGCACGGGCGGGACCCGGCCAGCTTCTCGGCCAACGTGGGGCTGCTGTACGCCGACCCCGACGGACGCTTTGCGCTGGGGTTCAGCCTGATGGTCCCGACGAAGCTGAAGTTCGAGGGTGAGGCGCGGGTCACCAACGAGGCGATCTCGCTGCCGGTCGAGGAGGACGGGCGGGAGGTTCAGCCGCCCAAGGAGCGCGTCGACGACTTTCGGCTGGAGTACCCCCTGCCGTTGATCGTCCGCGGCGGGATCATGGTGCGGCCGCACTGGCGGGCGGCGCTCATGCTGGACGTCAACTGGCAGCGCTGGGAGACGTTCGACCGGCTGGTGGTGGACTTCGAGAACAACTACGAGCTGTTGCCCACGCCGGGTGCCGCCATGTACGACGTGGTGTTGGATCAGCGCTGGAAGAACACGACGACCATCCGGGTGGCCGCCGACGTCATGGTGGGGCACGCGACCCGGATGCCGCTGCACGTGCGCGCCGGCGTGCTCTACGATCAGAGCCCCATCCCCGATCGGACGTTCGACGTGCTGGCGCCCGACTCCGACAAGGTGGGGTTGAGCGCCGGCCTGGGCTATACCTTCGCGCTCGGACGCCGCGTCCGGCTGGACGCCGACGTCGGGTTCATGCACCTGTTTTTGAAGGAACGAAACATTCGCCCCTATCGGGTCGGGGCGCCCCTCGCCGGCAACGACGACGACGGCACGGCCAACAACGACAGCATGGACAACCCGCAGGGCCGGGAGATCCCCGGCAGCGACAAGACCGTGATCAACAAGCCGGCGCCCAGCTTCTTCCACGGGGTGACGCGGGCCTTCTTCGACATCCTCGGCGTCGGGTTGACCCTGCGGGTCTGAGGGCCGCAGGGGCCATCGGGGCGGGCAAAGGCTGGGTCCCCACCTCGCGGTCGCCGCAAGACCGGGGCGTGGACGTGGCTGTGGCGGTCGTGCTAGAAGGGGTCGTGACTGGGGGTAAGTCGATGACCGCTTTGCGTTGGCTCGTGGGGGCTCTTGGACTTTCGATGGCGACGACCGCTTGCTCGAAGGACGATCCGTTCGCCGACCAAAGCGGCAGCGAAGACGGTAGCTCGAGCGAGGGCTCCGGCGGCTCGTCCGATCCCACGGCGAGCAGCGCCACGGCGACCATGACCCAGGGGTCGGCCGATGCGACCGGCGACACCGGAGGTCCGGACGATACGGGATCGGCCGAGAGCGACCCGACCGCGGACGACACCGCCGACGACACCGGAGCCGAGTGCCCGCCCACCCCGGTTCGCTTCGTGGTGCTCGGCGACAGCATCCTGGCCTGCCCCAACGTGGGCGGTAAGAACGGTCCAGGGTGCGCGGCCAAGATCGTGCAGGAGCACATCAGCGCGACCGTGGCGCCCGTCGGCTACGAAAACCACGCGGTCAACGGCGCGGTGACCCACGACGTGCCGGCCGAGCAGCTCCCCGGCGTACCCGTGGGCATGCCCGGCCACACGATCGTGCTCATCTACATCGGTGGCAACGATCTGCAGCCGTACATCTTCTCGAGCGACGCGGAGACCCTGGAGGACTACGCCGAAAAGCGTCCGATCCTCGACAAGGACTGGGAAGACATCTTCGCCTTCCTCAACGACCCCGCCAACTTCCCCGACGGCGTCACGGTGTTGATGAACACCCAGTACAATCCCTTCGACGACTGCACGGCGCCCCCTTACAACCTCAGCCAGACCAAGATCGAGCTTCTGGGGGACTACAACGACGACTTGGTGGCCAAGGCGGAGGCGCAGCCCAACGCCTGGATCGCCGATCAGCACGGGCCCTTCTTGGGCCACGGCCATCACTACAACGTCTCGTCGTGCCCCTACTACATGGAAGGGGCCGAGAGCTGGATGTTCGACCTCATCCACCCCAACTTCGAGGGCCACGCCAATCTCGCCGCCGTGCTCAACGCGGTCGTCGACGAGATCTACGCGGGTTGCTGAAACCGGCCGGGTCCTCGAACATGTCGGGTCTCGCGAGCCTGGGGGCGCGGGCCCCCTTGGTTCTCGTGCGTGGTGAGGCCTGAACGCGGCACACGGCGTGCGACTGCGCTGCGCGCGACGTGTCCTTGCGCCCGGCGACCATCGGCGGCCATCATGCAGCTATGGTGTCTTTGAATGTGCGTTTGTGTTGCGTGGCGATCCTGGCCCTGTCGAGCGCCGCTTGCACCTCCGACGGCGGCGATTCCATGGACGCCTCCGGCACCACCGGAGGGGAGACGGATTCTGCGTCGGGTACGGCGAGCGACGACGATCCCAGCGCGAGCTCCAGTCCGTCCGACACGAGTGCCTCGTCGAGCCAAGGGGATACCACGACGATGGATGGAACCGGCGACGCGACGAGCACGAGCGACGACGACGGGAGCACGGGCGACGACGGATCGTCGGGGACCAGCGATTCGGCGGACGACACCGGAGGCAAGGATGGCTGCGCCGGGTTGGATCGCGTTGCGTGCAACGACGATCCGGACTGTCGTCCCATCACCTGTCGTCCCTACGAGATGCCGAACATCGGCATCACCCCGTGGTGCTTGGGCGACCTGGAGTTCATCGGCTGCATGAGAGCGGACACCGGCTGCGCCGACGTCCGCACCACGACGTGCGAGGGCAAGGACGACCCCGTCTACATGTGCAGCGACGCGTGCATCCCTCTGACCTGGATGGAGTGCGATCCGCCGGTGGACGGCGACGTGCCCATGTGCGAGGGCTGAGCGCCCGTGGGGGACCCCCGCGCCCGAGGGACGGTCGCCGAGCTCGGACGCGGGGTGCCCGATCCATGGCCGCGACCCCTCGTGCGCGGCGCCTCGCCCCCGGCGCGGCTCAGGGGGTTCGGCACTGCGCGAGGCGTGACAACCAGTACAGGAAGTCGCGGTAGGTCTCGTCGTTGGTGTCGGCGATCTTGTCGTGGCCACCGTGGGGCACGCCGCCGCTGGCCACGGCCAAAGGCTTGAGGAGCAAGAGGCTCTGCGCGGGATCGTCGAGGTCGGCGAGGCCGCGCTCCAGCACGTTGTGCATGGTGACCACCGAGCCTTCCTCGCAGGGGCCCACGTGGATCCACCGCGGCGCCTCGACGTCGCCGTCGTAGTCGTCGAAATGACACGGGTAGCAGCGGCCCCGCCAGGGGTAGACCTTGCCTGCGAAGACGGCCTCGATCGTCCGATCGCTGCAGTCGCCCGGATCCACGAACGGAGGTGGGCCTTCGGGCGGAGGCAAAGGGCAGTCCTCCCACGACGGGGGTGCACCGCAGGGGTCGTCGATGGGCTCGCAAACCTCCGAGCCGCAGGCCGCGACGTGCTGGATCCACTCCAGCATGCCGTCGTGCTCCTCCTGGATCATCTGCTCGGTCACCAGCGGGCTGGACGGATCGGCGCGCAGGATCCATTGCAGGATCAGGCTGCGTTGGGGATCGTCCAGATCGACGACGCCCTTCTCGACCATGCAGGCCATGGTTCGGCAGGGCGAGTCTCGAGCGTACAGGCCCAGATCGACGCCCGAGAGGTGACACGCATTGCAGGACGAGGGGCGCTCCTCGGCGAGCAGGGGAGCGATCCGCTTGTCGTACAGCGCTCGGCTGTCGTCGGGGTCGCACACCAGGGCCGGGGGCGCGATCTCACCACCGCCACCGTCGAACGTCGCGCCACAACCACCGGCGAGACCCGCGAGCCACGACGACGCCACCACGCATCGAGCCCGCACCGCCGACACCTCAGAACCGACCCGAAAGCTGCAACCCGTAGCCCATCGGGGCCACCGACACCGGAGGTGGCTTGCGCGAACGCGCCGAGCCGTACCCCAAGAGGGCCGCGCCGCCGCCGATCAGCAACGACGTGCCCTGCAGCCCGCCGTAATAGCCGATCGAATCGCCCGGTCGCGCAAAGTCGAAGACCTCCGGCCCTTCCGGGTGGAGATAGTCGTTGAGCCACGCGCTGCGGATCAAGATGTTGCCCGCGAGCCCCACGCTCAGCATCAAAGAGCCGATGGTGACCAACGCGGCACGCCGCCCTCGATGGCGCGCGGGATCGAGGCTCGCGTCGTACCGGCCCCGTTCGGCACCGCCGATGCCGAACAGGACGCTCGAGGTGGGATTGGCGATCCATGCGAAGACGCTGCCGAACGCCCAGGGGCCGGTGCAGTAGTCCTGCTCGGGCGTCTGGCAGGGGACCGTGACGATGTACGCCCGCAATGCGTTCGCCAACAGGCCCACCGCGGCGGTGGCCCCCGCCCCGATCAAGAGTCCGTTGCCTGGTTTCATGCCCGTGGTCGGCTGTGGCGGGGGCTGAGGGTTCGCCGGCGTCGGTTCGAGCGGAGCCTCGACCGGCGTCGAGGTGGACGTCGCCGGCGCGGGCGCGCGGTCGTCCCAGCCGGGGAGCGTCTCGCCGGGGGGCGCAACGGTGGGGGAGGGCGATGATGGGGTGGGCTCGGCGGTGCTCTCCAGGGGTGTCGCGGCTGCGGACGGAGGCTCGCCGGCGGACGCGTCGGGACTTGCCGGCGCGGGCGGCTGGGCGGGCGCGACGGCCGAGGCCGGGGGCGCAGTCTCGGCCGCCGACGGGGCGGGCTCGTGGGCGCGCAGCAGCGATCGATACGCCGAGGCATGCGCGGGCGAGCAGAACCCCGCGAGCGATACGACGAGCACCGAAAGCATGCAGCGTCTCATCGTCCACCGCCCTCGCGTCGGTTCGACCGGCGTCGCGGGGCGCCGAACATCAGGAGGATGACGGCGAGGACCAGCCGATCGCGCCGTCGTGCGGTGCTGCACATGAAGTTGTCGCTGTTGTTCTCGGCGCTGTCGCAGCAGCCCCCGTCCTCGTCGTCGAAGTCTCCGCAGCCGTCGTCGTAGTACTCGTCCTCGCCGTAGTACGTGGGATCGTAGGTCGACTCGTAGGTGCCGCCGTCGTAGCCGGTGTACGTCCCCACGTCCGCGCTTGCGTGCGTGTCCCCACCGGTGGTGGCGGTGCTCGTGCCCGCGTCGGTGTCGGTCGTGGTGCCGGGGCTCCCCGTCGTCGTATCGGTATCGGTGTCGGTATCGCTGTCGGTGTCGGTCGCCGTGTCGGTGTCGGTGTCGGTGTCGGTGTCGGTCGCGGTGCCGGTTCCGTCGCCGGTTCCCGTGTCCGTTCCCGTGGTCCCGAAGGCGACCGCCTCTACCCACGCCGCGGGCTCGCCCCACGGCGTGGGCGCGGAGGGGTCGGGCAGACCCCAACTCGCCTGCTCGGTGGCTCCTGCGGGGATCACCGCGAGGAGCGACCCGAACAGCCCGACCCCCCAAACCACTCGCATCGGCTCCGAGGATAGCGCAGAACGCCGTGGGTGACGAGTGCGGCACCCCGTCGCGCGCGGTGCCGCACCGGCTCACCCCCAGCCCGGATGCGAGGCCGTGGGATCAGAAGTTCTCGAGGACGAAGGCCAGGACGTCGGCGAGCGCTTGGTTGTCGAGGTGCCCCTGCGAGGGCATGGTGCCCTTGCCTTCGACCATGACGGTGGCGATCTCGGCCTCCGTCATCCCGGGGATCTGGCTGGAGAGGGTCGCGGTCTCGGGCGTTCCTGGAGTGTTTCCGTCCGCGCCGTGACAGGTGGAGACCCCACAGACGGCGACGAAGGTCTGTCGGCCCGCAGCGGGATCGCCGTCGAGCTTCAGGATCTGGTCGACGCGCGCGTTACCGGTTCCGCCGTCGTCGTCGCAGGCGGGCACGAGCAGGGCACTGGTCAGCACGAGGACGCACGTTCGCAATGACATGGGTGAGCCGACGGTAGCCCGTCGCCCCGGGTGGTCTCAAGGGGAAGGCGCGGCCCCAGTCGTCGACGCGCGGCACGGATGCGACGAACCGATCGACCTCCTCGGGCGAGAGCGTGCTCGTCGTGCAGTGAAGGTCGTCGGGGTTACGCGACGTCCACACGTCGGTGGGGGCTCAATGCCCCAGGCCGTGCTCCTGAGCGATGGCCGCGTTCTTGGCGTCGGCCCGCTCGAGGGCCGGCCGCTCGCCGAGGCGCTCGACGTAGGCCGTGAACGAAGGCCGCTCCTCGAGCATGCCGAAGCGAAGCATGTAGCGGAGCGTGCCGCCGAAGATGACGTCGGCCATCGTGAAGCGCTCGCCCAGCAGGAAGTCCCCCTGTCCGAGGGCGTGCTCCATGGCGGCGAGCATGGCCTCGTGGGTACCCCACCCGGCCGCGCCGGGCTTGTACGTCCACCCGGCGGCCTTGGCCATGCTCCCGGGCTCGATGACGGACGGAGCGAACAGGGACCATCGGTAGTAGGTGCCGCGCGCGGGATCGTCCAGCGCGGGGGCCAGGCGCCCCGGGGCATAGCGATCGGCGAGGTACAGACCGATGGCCGCGCTCTCGGTGACGACCTGGCCGTCATCGACCAAGATGGGCAGCTTGCCCATGGGATTGAGCGCCAGGATCTCCGGCGACTTCTGCTCGCCGGCCGCGATGTCGACGTACTTCAGGGTGTAGTCGACGCCGACTTCCTCGAGCATCCACAAGGTGCCGGCGGCGCGCGAAAAGGGGTGATGGTACAAGACGATCGACATCTCGATTGATCTCCAAGCTGCGTCAGGTTCCCAGCTTCTCGAGGACGGCCTTGGCCAGCGCGATGTTCTCGTCGCGGTAGATCGTGGGCTCGCCCTTTCGGTCGAACGAGACGCTGAACTGGAGGTTGCGGACCAGGACGTGCAGCTTGTTGGGGTAGCTGACGACCTTGCGACCGGCGATCTCCATCTCGTTGCGGGTGTTCTCGAAGCGCGCCGCGTCGCCAACCCCGGCGACGTCCTCGTAGGTGAACCCGGCGGAATGGGCGAGCCCCGCGGGCCTCGTCACCAGCTTCTTCGCGTCGGCGGGATCGACGTCGGTCTTGCCCTCGGCCTTGCGCCGCTCGATCTCCGCCTCGACCTTTGCCAGATCCTCTTGGACCTCTCCGCCGGTCTTGTCGGCGTAGGAGTTCTCGAAGAACCGACGCGCCGCGTCCGCGTCGCGTTGCACCCGCAGATGTCCCAGCGATGCCGAGCCCCCGGGCCAGGTGTAGGTGCACACTCCCATCAGCTCGCGTTGCTGGATCGACTCGGCGCTCACACCGGCGACGCGAGCGACGGCCTCGGACGACAGGAACTCACAGGGCTCGTTGCGGATCTCCTTGTCGAACAGCGCCACGTCCGTGCCGCCTTTGTCCCCGGCCGGAGGGGAGTCCTCGGCCCGGCCCGCCCCGGCGTTGGAGGCCTCGTCGGTCTTGCGCGCCTTGTGCCCTTCGGCGCCCTGGGCGGCCGCGCTCGTGCTGCCGGCCTCGGGCGCCGCGTCGGATCCGTCTCGATCGCATGCCACCGGGATCGTCAGGCATGCGCTCAACATCGCGCGCTTCAGCATCGGCGGAACGATAACACCCACCGTGACGACCGAGGGCGGATTCGTCCCCGATCCACCGAACGCCGCACGCCGATCGCATCCCTCCAGGTTCGGAGGGCGCTCACCGATCGCTCGCGATGGACGAACCCGGCGTGCGGGGGCCGGTGCCGGGCCGGACGTCGGTGGGGCGCTCGCGGGCCTCGACGTCGATGGTCAGCCGCGCGTGTCGGCCGGCCCAGGCGATGAAGGTCTGCGCGGGCGCGTCGTCGGGGCACAGGCGCGCGAGCTGGTCGTACAGCTCGGCGGCCACGCGCCGGGGCAGCGCGCCCGTGCTCCACATGCACGAGACGAGGGTCGCCAGCTTGCGGCACAGCTCGGCCCGACCACGACGCCCGCTGGCCCGCATCAGCACGAAGCTGGGCATGTCCAGTGCTTCCCAGCCGCCCCGGCACCCGCTGTGCCGCAGGGCGTGCGACAGGTCGTCGGCCAGGGTGGCGTAGACCGTCTCCCCCATCAGCTCTTTCCCGGCAAGCCGGGGGTTGACGGGAATCACCCGGTATCCCTTGCGTTGTAAAAACCGCATCACGCCAAAGGCAGGGCGGTATTCATCATCGCTGGCCCCCACCATGGCAATGGTTTTGACCCGTTTCAGAAT